>VYDC01000272.1 GCA_009843585.1 Chloroflexota bacterium
CCCTCCGCCGGGCCCGCGGGTTCGCCGGCGTCGTCGGATCCGGACGCCCGCGGGGCGGCCTCGGCGAGTGGACGCTCGATGGTCTCGCGCTCCAGGGCGAGAAGCTCCTCGAGCTCGCGCCGCACCTTCTCCATCACGCCGCCCAGGTCGAAGCGATCGAGCCGCTCCCGACGCTGGGAGCGCAGGCGCTGGAGAAGGTCGCGCAGGCCCGGTATGCGGTCGCCGGGCCCGCCGGGGATCCCGCGCTGCAGCATGTTGCGGAGCGCGTGCTGGAGGTCACCGAAGTTCAGGAGGTCATCGGAGAGCGTCTCGAGCACCTGGTCGGCGTCGAGCGGGGGCAGCTCCTGCGAGCCGTCCCACTCGCTGTAGCGATAGCGCGTCGCCACGGAGCTATCCCCGGTACCGGGTCCGGCCGGCGAGCGCCTCCTTGTTGAGTCGCTTGTTGAGGTGCAGACCCTCGAGCAGGAACTCGACGGCGGAGGCCAGTACGGCGGGCGGGGCCCCCGGAGCGACCGCATCGACCGCCCCGGAGAGGCCGGACACGCGCGTCAGGAGCTCCTCGTAGGCCGAGCTCGGGAGGTTCTCGCCGGTCTCGACCGACTCGCCCTCGGAGAAGGCGTCGACGACGTCGGCGAGGTCGGCCACGGAGCAGCGGCGGTTGAAGACGGCCACGACCGCCCCCTGAAGCAGCCGCTCGAGCACCTGCTCGTCGCGACCCTCCTCGACGGTCTCGAGCTCCACCTTCCCCTGGAGCGCGGGCATCACGAACGGCAGGTCGGAGAGGCGCGGCACGACGGCGCGCTCGCCGAGCCGGATGGCCCGCCGGAGCGCGTTCGCGAGCAGCGCCTCGTAGTTGGCGACCGAGGCCCGCACCGAGACGCCCGAGCGCTGGTTCACGTCCGGGGAGCGGCGGGCGAGGCGCGTGATCTCGGCGACGATTTCCTTCATGTGGTCGGGGACGATCACCTCGAACTCGTCGGAGCGGTAGCTCTGCCCCTCCGCCTCCATGATCGCGATCTCGTCCTCGATGGCCTGCGGGTAGTGCGTGCGGATCTGCGAGCCGTAGCGGTCCTTGAGGGGGGTGATGATGCGGCCCCGGTTGGTGTAGTCCTCCGGGTTGGCGGTGGCGACGATGAGGACGTCGAGCGCGAGGCGCACCTTGTGACCCCGGATCTGGATGTCCCGCTCCTCCATCACGTTGAGCAGGCCGACCTGGATGCGCTCGGCGAGATCGGGGAGCTCGTTGATCGCGAAGATGCCGCGGTTCGTATGCGGGATCAGGCCGTAGTGCATCGTCAGTTCGTCGGAGAGGTAGCGTCCCTCGGCGACCTTGATGGGATCGATCTCGCCGATGAGGTCGGCGATCGTGATGTCGGGCGTCGCGAGCTTCTCGGCGTAGCGCTCGGAGCGGTGCACCCAGCGGATGGGCGCGTTCTCACCGAACTCGTCGACCAGGCGGCGGCCCGGCGCGCTGATGGGCGCGTAGGGGTTCTCCGGGATCTCGACGCCGTCGAGGGCCGGCATCCACTCGTCGAGGAGCGCCGTGAGTCCGCGGATGATGCGCGTCTTCGCCTGGCCGCGCTCGCCGAGCAGGATGATGTCCTGCGCGGAGAGGATCGCGTTCTGGAGGCGGGGCAGCACCGTCTCGTCGTAGCCGACGATCCCGGGGAAGAGGTCGCGCTCCTCGCGCAGCCCCGCGATCAGGTTGCGGCGCATCTCCTCGCGCACCGACACGGGCTCGTAGCCGGCCTCGCGCAGCTCTCGAACGGTTGTGGCTCTGCGGTCGACCACGGGTCGCACCCTCCCCCGCGCATGCGATGAGCGGCGCGCGCTCCGGGGGATCGCACGCATGCCGGCCGTGGGCGCGACGCTCTACGCCGCCAGAGTATACGCAGGCCATCGCGGCCCCCGGCGGCGGCGCGCACTGCGGGGGCACCCGGCGGGCGTGCCCGGGCCGGGCGTGCGGCGGTGTGTCGGGACGGCGCCCCTACGAGGCGGCCGCGGTCGCCCCGCCGCCGGTGACGACGGAGACGAGGTCGGGGCGCCTGGTGAGCGTGTCGACGGCGGAGCCGAGTCTCGAGTCCCGCACGACGATCACGTCGGGCGTCGAGATCAGGTCCCCGACCGGGACGTCGAGCGCCGCCGAGAGGTTGAGCAGGGTCGAGAGCGGGAGATCGCGCTTCCCGGTCTCGTAGTTGGAGAGCGATGCCTGCGTGATGGCGGCGGCGCGCGCGACCGTGGACTGCGAGAGCGCCCGGCGCTGGCGCCACTCGCGAATTCGCTGCCCGGTGGCTCGCCGCCTCGCGGTCTCGCTGCGGATGGTCCCGGTCATTCCCGTCCCTCTCGTTCGTCCGGCGCCCTCGCGCGCCGAAGATTGTGCGATCCGGCACAATCAATTATGCACGTGGCGGCGGCGGCGGCAAGCGGCCGCCCGCACGGCGACCGGTTAGGCGAGAAGGCCGTCGGCGCGGAGGTCGGCGACCGAGAGCCGGAAGGCGTCGAGGGTGCGGTCGATCTCGGCGTCCCCGTGCGCCGAGGAGACCATTCCGCCCGTTCCCATCAGGTCGACGCCGTGGCTGGCCAGCGCGCACTTCAGCGGCTGCTCGAGCTCGGGGCGCACCCCCGGCGGGTCGGCGGGTGCGTCCCATTCGACATCGGCGGGGCGGTGGACGGGACCGCTGGCGGGCGCGCCGAGATTGAGATGCCACATTGACGAGAGGGCCCAGGCCGACGCCGGGACGTCGAGCTCCGCGAAGAGGCTGTTGAGAGCGCGCACCAGGCGCGAGCAGGTCTCGTCGGCGCGGAGCGTCTCCGCCCCCTTCTGGATCAGTCGCAGCGCCGAGCTCCCGGCGGCGGCGGAGACGGGGTTGGCGTTGAAGGTGCCGGGGTGATGAACGCGGAGGCGTCGGTTCCACTCCGCGTCGCCGGCGCGCATCTCGAGCATCGAGAGTATGTCGGCGCGGCCGGCCACGCAGCCGCCAGGGAGGCCGCCAGCGAGGATCTTGGCATGGGTCGAGAGGTCGGGGACGACGCCGAAGCGCTCCTGGGCGCCGCCGGGCGCGACCCGGAAGCCGGTGATCACCTCGTCGAGGATCAGCAGGGCGCCGGTCTCGTCGGCCGCCGCGCGAGCGGCGTGCAGGTAGGAGGCCGGGAGGGGGTGCCTGCCCCAGTGCGCGCCGGTCGGCTCGACGATCACGGCGGCGACGTCGCGATCGGCGAGACGCTCGTGGAGCGCCCCCACGTCGCCGGAGGGAAGCACGGTCAGGGAGTCGAAGAAGCCCTCCGGGACGCCCGGCGAGCCAGGCCGCGGATCGTCGGGCATCGTGCGGCCCGTGACGAGGTCGTGCCAGCCGTGGAAGTGCTCGGCGAGCTTGATGACGTGCTCCCGGCCCGTGTAGGCGCGGGCGAGCCGCAGCGCCATCATCGTCGCCTCGGTGCCGGAGCTCGTGAACCGCACGCGCTCGGCGCACGGCACCATGGCGAGCACCTGCTCCGCCCACTCGACCTCGCGCCGGTGCGAGGAGCCGAAGTGCGTCCCCTCCGCGAGCGCCTCCCGAATCGCCTCCACCACCTCGGGCCGGTTGTGCCCGAGCAGCAGCGCCCCGTGCCCGCCGATGTAGTCGACGAGCTCGTTGCCGTCGACGTCCCACTTGCGCGCTCCGTCGGCGCGCTCGACGTAGAGCGGGAACGGCGAGAAGGCGCGGAGATCGTGTGTGACGCCGGTGGGGAAGAGCCGTCCGGCCCGCGCCGCGAGGCGCTTCGAGCCGGGATGCAGCTCCTCGTAGCGCTCGAGAATCGACGCCACGGCGCCTCCCGCAGCAACGGTCGCCCCTCGGCCGGCCTCGGCGGGGGAGGCGACTCTGCGCTATCTTCTCACGGCGGCGGCGGGCCGGCCGTCCCGCGCGGGAGGGGGCGAGCATGGCGACCCTGGGCGATGACGAGATCGCGCGCCGGCTCGACGCGCTTCCCGGGTGGCGCCGCGAGGGCGACGCGATATGCCGTGAGTACGAGCTCGCGGACTTCGTCGAGGCGCTCGGGCTGATCGCGCAGGTCGGCGCGCTCGCCGAGCGGGCGAACCACCACCCCACGCTCTCCAACACCTACAGTCGCCTGCGAATCGAGCTCTCGACCCACGACGCCGGCGGGATCACAGAGCGCGACTTCGCGCTCGCCCGCGCCATCGAGGATCGCGCTGGCTGAGACCGCGCCCGCTAGCGGCGCGCGCCCGCGGCGCGCGCGTGCTCGACGGCGTCGATGAAGCCGAGCACCGCGCGATTCCACTCGTCGGGCCGCTCGAAGTAGGCGGAGTGCCCGGCTCCGGTGACCTCGCGGAAGCGCGATCCGGGCGTGAGCTCGTGCGAGATCCGTATGAGCTCGGGCGCGACGACCCGGTCGTGCTCGCCGACGATCCAGAGGAGCGGCAGGCCGCTCTCGATCAGCCGCGCGGCCGTCGAGCCCCGGTAGGCGCGCAGGCGTGGATCCGGGGCCAGGAAGTCGCGGGGGCGCGGGGGATTGAGGGCGCGCAGCTGCCGGTAGAGAAAGGCGTGATGCGGCTCCCGCTCCGCGAAGTCCTCCGCGAGCGCGCGGTGGAGCAGCGGTCCGCGGAGCACGCCGGCGGCCTCGAGCTCCGCCTTGAGCGCCCGGTAGCGATCGTCGACGCATCCTCCCGAGGTGCCGGAGAAGACGATGGAGGCGAAGCGATCGGGGATCAGGCGGAGGAGGCCGATGGCGGTGCGCCCGCCCATCGACTGCGCCACCACGTGCATCCGCTCCACGCCGAGATGATCGAGCAGCGCGCGGGCGTCCTCGGCGAAGGCGCGCCGCCCCGGACCGCCCTCGATGTCGGGAGAGCGGCCGAAGGCGCGATGGTCGAAGGTGATCGCTCGGTAGCGCTCGCCGAAGGCGGGGACCTGCTGCCACCATGAGAGCCCGTTGCCGCCGGCGCCGTGGGCGAAGAGCACGGCCGTGCCCGCCCCGTGGGCCTCGTAGTAGAGCCGGAATCCACCCTCGCGCTCGAGATGGGGCACGGTGCGGCCTCCGCGTCCGACCCGGGACACGACTCCCGGTCATCTCCGCCGGGAGGCATGGTATGCGCACGCCGGAGCGGCGGCGGCCCCCCTAGCGTGCCGGCCGCTCTCTCGGCGCCGCGCGCTCCACCGGCTCCGTGCTCCAGGGTTCCCCGGTGGCGGCGGCGATGACGTCGAGCATGTCCTCGATGTCGCCGAGCAGGGCGTCGTCGGGGTCGAGCGCTCTGGCGCGCAGCAGGGCGTCGCGCGCCAGGCCGTAGAGCTCGGATGAGTCCTGGCCGGTGGTCTGGTAGCGCCCCCGCCCCCGTCCGATGGCGTGCGCGGCGTACTCGCGGCACCAGCCCAGCGTGTACCAGGTCGTCGCATCGCCGGCAGCCAGCTCCGCGGCTCGCTCGAGTGCGGCGAGGCCGTCCGCGAAGCGTCGGCGGCGCGTGACCAGCGTGTTGCCCAGGTAGGCGTGTGCCGCGGCGAGTGTCGGACAGAGCCTCACCGCATCGGCGGCGAGGGCGAGCGCGGCGTCGATGGCCCCCTGCGCGTGGGATGCCATCGCCTCGGAGAGGCGCGCGCGGGCCGCGCGCTCGGAATCGCCGCAGCCGTCCGGCTCGTGCTCCGCGGTCACGTCAGGCGCCGCTCCAGCGGGGAGGGCGCTTCTCCGCGAAGGCGCGCCGACCCTCCTCCTGATCGGCCGAGGCGCTGTTGCGCTCGATTCCGGAGTAGCGACGCCGAATGGCGGCCGGGAGCGGGACGTCGAGCCCGGCGAAGACCGCCTCCTTCGCGCCGCGGACGGCGAGCGGCGCCGCCTCGACGATCCACCCGGCCCACCGGAGGGCGGCGGCGAGCAGCTGGTCGGCCGGAACCACCTCGTTGACCAGCCCGATGCGGTGCGCCTCCCGGGCGCTGATGGGGCGGCCGGTCAGGATCATCGCGAGCGCGATCTTCTGCGGGATCTGGCGCGGGAGACGGTGGACGCCGCCCGAGTTCGAGCCCACGGTGCCGACGCGCACCTCGGGGAGGCCGAGCTGCGCGTGCTCTGCGGCGATGATCAGGTCGCAGGCGAGCGCGATCTCGAGCCCGCCGCCCATCGCCCATCCGTTCACGGCGGCGATGATCGGCTTCGAGAGGTCGAACCGGGTCAGGAGCCCGCCCCAACCGGACTCCGGCCGGTCGGGATCCCCCTCGCCCCGGCGCCACTTGAGGTCCATCCCGGCCGAGAAGGCTCGCTCCCCGGCCCCGGTCAGGATCGCGACCCAGAGCTCCGGATCGGCCGCGAAGTCGTCCCAGATCGCCGACATCTCCTGCGAGGCGGGGTTGTGGAGGGCGTTCATGGACTCGGGCCGGTTCATCGTGACGATCGCGACGTGCTCGGCCGGCCGGCGCTCGTAGATCGCGAACTCGTGGTCCACGGCGGCCTCCCCTCGCGCCCGCGCTCTGGTTCGGTGCAGTGTACGGTGCCTGCGGCGCGCCGCGGTCGGGCGCCGCGCCGGGAAGGGGCGGTCGATCCGCGGGCGCGTCGTCACCGTGCACTTCGAGGGCCCTGATCGCTCCCCGGCCGGGCTCGCCTTTCGCCTCTGCGTGAACGCGGCGGGCCTCCTGCTGGCAGGCGCGATCGTGCCGGGAGTCGCGGTCGCCGACTGGCAGTCGGTCGTGGCGGGGGCGGCGCTGCTGGCGCTGGTCGACGCGTTGCTCAAGCCGCTCGCCGCCGCCGCCTCGTGCTGCCTGATCGTGCTCTCGTTCGGTCTCTTCCTCGTCGTCGTGAACGCGGCGATGCTCGCCGTCACGGCCTGGATCGCCGGCCAGATCGGTCTCAATCTCCGCGTCGACGGCTTCTGGTCGGCCGTGGGCGGGGCCGTCGTGATCTCGCTGCTCTCGCTCGCCGCGCGGCCCCTGCTCTCCCGGATCGCGCCCGGGCCTCGGCGGGGCTAGTCCGCCCGGATGGCGCTCCCGTGAACTCCCGGGACCACCTCGATGCGCTGGGGTAGGCGCTCGGCGATCTCGGGGACGTGTGAGACCACGCCGATCATCCGCTCTCCGCCCGCGAGCGCCTCGAGTCCCTGCACCGCGAGGTCGAGTGACTCCGCGTCGAGCGCGCCGAAGCCCTCGTCGAGGAAGAGCGACTCGAGGGCGACGGCGGCTCCGGTTCCGGCGAGTTCGGGGAGGCGCTCGGCGAGCGCGAGGGCGAGCGCGAGGCTCGCCAGGAAGGTCTCGCCCCCGGAGAGGGTGCGCACCGATCGCTCCTCGTCGCCGTTGTGGTGATCGACGATCGTGAACTCGTCGCCCGTGGAGACGAGGCGGTACCGCCCGGACGTGAGCTGCTCGAGCCGCGCGCCGGCGTCCCGCGCGAGCGCCGCCATCGCCTCGCGCTGCACGTAGGCGATGAAGCGGTTGCCGCGCAGTTCCTGTTCGAGCGAGCCGGCGAGCTCGGCGCGCTCCCGGTGGGCTGACGCCTCCTCCTCGAGCCGCGTGGCATCGGCCGCCTCCTGACGCGCCCGCTCCCGCGCCATTTCGGCCTCCGCGAGTTCCCGGGCCGCCTGTTCGCGAGCCCGGGACTCGGCCTCCAGCAGCTGTGCGACGGCGGAGGCATCGACCGCGCCCGCCGCCGCGGCGTCGATCAGGGTCCGCCCCAGCCCGACCATCGCCCGCTCCGCGCCTGCCGCCTCCTGCGCGCCCGCGCGCGCCTCGGCGCGGGCGCGGTCGGCCTCGCGGCGGAGGCGATCCTCCGCGGCGATCCGCTCCTGCTCGCGGGCGGCCTGCGCGGCGGCGGCGGCGGTGGCCTCGCGCGCGGCGAGTTCGAGTTCGGTCCGGCGCCCCTCCGCTGCCTCGAGTTCCGCGATGCGAGACCGGAGCGCCCCGATGTCGAGATCGGCACCGGGATGGTCGCGCT
>VYDC01000267.1:0-7169 GCA_009843585.1 Chloroflexota bacterium
GGTCACGGCCGGTCGAGTTCCGGCAGGGTCAGCCGGTGACGGCCACCCTCGTGAACAGCCGGCTCGCGGTCGGCGCGAGCCGACTCATCTTCGGTCTCGCCGCCGGCGACGGCTCGATGATCCACGACGCCGCCTCGGTCGAGCTGCGCCTCTACGCGCTCGACGACGACGACCGCGGGACGCTCATTCGCGAGGTCGGGCTCAGGCCGTCCTCGCTCGTGAGCGAGTGGGATCACGTCCACGAGGACGGCTCGACACACGTGCACCGGGACCCGATCGTCACGGTGTGGCGCGAGACCGTCGACCTGACGCGCGCCGGGTGGTGGGGGGCCGAGCTCGCCGTGACCACGGGCGGCGAGCGACACGAGGGGCTCCGGATCCGCTTCTTCGTCGTCGACGAGGGGGCCGAGCCCGCGGTCGGCGATGCGGCGCCTCCGACGCGCCAGCCCGTCCTCGCCGACGGCCGCGACATCGACTCCCTCTCGACGGCGCAGCCGCCGAACCCGGGGATGCACCGGCTCACGGTGGAGGAGGCGCTCGCGCTCGGCCGGCCGGTGGTCGTCGCCTTCGTCACGCCGGCGTTCTGCCGCACGCGCTACTGCGGACCGGTGCTGGAGCAGGTGGTGACGCCGGTCGCCGAGCGCTACTCGGGGCGCGTCGAGTTCGTGCACATCGAGCCGTACGACCTCGATCGCCTGCGTGCGGAGGGCGCGTTCGTGACCGTGCCGGCGATGGAGGAGTGGGGGCTCTCGACGGAGCCCTGGGTCTTCGTGGTCGACGCCGAGGGCCGGATCGCGGCGAAGTTCGAGGGCGTGCTCTCCGAGGAGGAACTCGACGAGGCGCTCGCGAGGCTCGGCGCCTAGCGCGGCGACCAGGGCCGGCCGGTGATGAGCAGCAGCTCCCCGAAGTACTCGTCGACGCCCTCGGAGAAGGTGTCCGCCACGGGCTCGCGCAGCGCGACCTCGAGGCCCGCTCGCACGACCCAGCGCGCCCCGGCCGGGGGCGCCGGCCTCGCGGTGCGGTCCGAGAGGTGCTCGCAGTCGGGCCAGTAGCAGCCCGCCGGGCAGAAGTCGGCCGCCATGCGTCCCGCTCCCGTCACGCCGTCGGCGCGGTCCCCACCCCGTCAGGATAGCGGGCGGGGTCGTGGGCTACGATGCGGCGGCACGGGCCGGGGGCAGGATGGACCAGGCGCAGCGCGTCGGCGTGATCGGCGCCGGAGCCGTGGGGAGCTACTACGGCGCGCGCCTCGCCGAGGCGGGTCACGACGTCCGCTTCCTCCTCCGGCGCGACTACGAGGCGGTGCGCTCGGGCGGGCTCCGCGTGCGGAGCGTGGACGGCGACCTCCACCTGGCGCGGCCGTTCGCGGCGGCGACGAGCGAGGAAATCGGACCCGTCGACTGGGTCGTCTGCGCGCTCAAGGCGACCTCGCTCGACGCCGTCCCGGCGCTCCTGCAGCCGTGTCTTCAGGAGACGACGCGCGTCCTCGTGCTGATGAACGGGCTTGGCCTGGAGGAGCGCTTCTCCGACTGGTTCGGCGCCCGCCGCGTCTTCGGCGCGCTCGCCTTCACCTGCATCAACCGCGGCGAGCCCGGCGTCGTCAACCACCTCCGCTACGGGCCGATCACCATCGGCCACGCCGAGGACGACCCGGCGGAGCTCTCAGCCGCCGCGAGGCTCTGGGCGGGAGCGAAGGTCGAGGTCTCGACCGCCCCGTCCCTGCTCCGCGCGCGCTGGGAGAAGCTCTGCTGGAACATCCCCTTCAACGGCCTCACCATCGCCGCCGGCGGCGTCGCGACCGACCGGGTGGTGGGCGATGCGGCGCTGCGGCGCGAGGCCCGCGCGCTCATGGAGGAGGTCGTCCGGCTGGGGAACGCCGAGCTCGCCCGCTCGGGCGAGGCGGCGCGCATCGACGGCGAGGCGGTCATCGAGCGGATGTTCGCGATGACCGACGTGATGGGCGCCTACCGGCCGAGCACGCTCATCGACTACCTCGAGGGCCGGGCGCTCGAAGTCGAGGCGATCTTCGGGGAGCCGCTCCGCCGCGCGCACGCCCTCGGCGAGCCGGCCCCGCGCCTCGAGCTGATGACCGCGCTGCTGCGCTCGCTCGCCGGGGGTCCCGGCCCCGCCGCCACGACGGGGGCCGGGACCGCGGGCGATGGATCCGGCGGCGACGCGGCCTGATCGCACCGTGCGCTCCGTCGCCGCGCACCGGTGGCTCAGTCCTCCATGAGCGGCGTCCCGCACACGAGCCCGGAGGGCCCGTCGTCGAAGTCGCCCTCACGGACCGTTCGGGCGGGGAGCGTCCGGACGAGCGCCGGCGCCACCGGCTCGTTGCCGGGGAGGACGGTGCCCTCCTTCTTGAAGGCCGCCTGGGCGACGCTGTCCAGGCCGGCGAGGCCCTTCGCGCCCTCGAGGGCCGTGAGGTCGCCGCCGTAGTAGTCGAACCAGGGCAGGCCGGCCCGCGAGTACTCGAGCGCCGTCGGGGGCTCGTGGGGCGGCCGGGCTCCGGTGGCGGCCAGGAACTGGGCGCTGTTCAGGATGTGGACGAAGCAGCGCGAGCGCACCGACCTCTCCCAGGCGTCGAAGCCGTGGCGGTCCCTGTAGATCTCCTGGCGCATGAGGCCGCCGGGGGCCAGCCCCATCTCGGCGCTCGCCTGCATGGCCAGCGCGTCGATGCGCCGGGCATGCAGGTGCCGCTCGAGGCGCCTCTGGCGTTCCAGGATCTTCTGGTACCGCGGTGCCGTCATCGGCGAAGCGGCGATCTGCAGACCGCCGTGGTGCGCCTCGCCCGTGAGCTGCTCCTCGGCGGAGTAGCCCTCGCCCAGCGGCATCGCGACGAACTGCCGGATGAGCCCCTTCGTCACGCAGAATCCGTCGAGCCAGGGCTGCTCGGGAGCGACGAGGTAGTCCTGCGGCTCTTCCGTGAGCTCGTCGCGCCACGGCTCGCCGGTGAGCGCGTTGATCTTCCCGGCCGCCACCTTGACAGCCATCGGGTAGCCGGCGCGGAAGCTGATCCACATCGCCTCGGCCTGGTGCATCGGGAGGAAGACGCCACCGTGCCGGCTCCACGCCTGAGGGAGCCGCTCCGCGTGGTCGTCGACGTGGAGCAGCGGGAAGCGACCCAGCCCCGGCGGGAGCGGGTACTCGCGGTTGTCGTCCGGGATGCGGAGCGTGCGCTGGAAGTCCACCTCCAGCACGGCGTCCTCGTGCACCTCCGGGAATCGGAAGACCAGGCTGTCCTCCCTGAGTTCGATCATCGTTCTCTCCTCCCTCCCCTCGTTGCCTGTCGTCGCGTCCGGCCCGCGCGGGAGCGGGCCTACCAGTCGCCGTCCCGGACCTCGCGCGCGACGCGGAGGATGGCGTGGTCCGGGGCGTCGCGGAGCTCGCGGATCAGCTCGCCGAAGAGCTGCGGCCGCCTGCGGACGATCGCCTGCAGATCGCTCGATACCTTCCCCGCCATCGCGAGCAGCAGGTCGGGATCGGCACGGAGCTCGGAGGCGAGGCGCCGGATCGTCGCCTCCGACGGGGGCGCCACCTGGTCACGCTCGATCTTGCTCAGGTAGGCCGGCTCCACGCCTACCCGCTGCGCCACCCGGCGCACGGAATAGGCGGGGTCGTCCCTCCGGAACGTCTCCCGGACCTCTCGCACGTACCCGCCGAATGTCATGTGTACTACATAGTACACACTCAACCCGCCTGTCAAGCCACGAGGCGGGCCGCCCCCTGATGGGGGCGATGCCCGGGCGGGCTGCGGCTGTGCCCCATGGTTGCGATACTCGGTCCCGCCGCCCGGCACGCACGCACCGGGATCGGGGTCGACGTGGGCAGCCCGTGGGTGGTCGGCGTCTTCTGCCTCTACTTCGCCGGCCTGATCCTGATCGCGCTCTCCGGCGCCCGCCGGATGCGCAACATGGGCGACTACGTCTTGGGCGGGAGGCGCCTCAGCAGCTTCACCGCCGCTCTCAGCGCGGGATCCTCGACGACGAGCGCCTGGACGATGCTCGCCCTCCCCGGTCTCGCCTTCGCGCACGGCCTCGGCGAGATGTGGATCCCGGTCGCCGCCTCGCTCGGCATCTGGCTGAGCTGGACGGTGCTCGCCAGGCGCCTGCGGCGCTACACGATCGAGGCCGGCGACATCCTGACGCTTCCGGAGTTCTACGAGGTCCGCTTCGGCGACACGACGGGGCTGCTCCGTACCGTCGCGTCGCTGATCACCGTCCTCTTCGTGCTCTTCTACGTGACGTCGGGACTGGTCGGCGGCGCGAAGCTGCTCGAGACGATCTTCGACGTGGACGCGGCCACCGGCGTGCTGCTCACCCTCTTCGTCGTCGTCACCTACACCCTCATCGGCGGCTTCCTCGCGGTCTCGCGGACCGACGTCTTCCAGGCGCTCCTGATGCTCGGGAGCCTCGCTCTCATCGCCCTCGTCCTCACCGCGCACGCCGAGGGCGGTCCCGCGGGCGTCGACTCAGGCCGGGGCCTCCTCAACCCCTTCACCCACGAAGGCAGGCCGCTCGACCTCTTCTTCGCGCTCTCGACCGCGGGGTGGGCCCTCGGCGCCTTCGGGTCGCAGCGGATCCTGCAGCGCTTCATGGCGCTCGAGGACGAGGAGCTGGTGGAGCGCAGCCGCAACATCTCCCTCGTCTGGCTCGTCTCGGTCTACGGGCTCGCGCTCGCCGTCGGCCTCCTCGCCGGCCCCGTCCTCACCGAGCGCGACCTGCTCCCGGAGGTCGCGGACCCGGAGCGCGTCTTCCTCGTCGTCTCCGAGGTCTTCTTCCACCCGGCGGTGACGGGAGTGCTGCTGGTCGCCGTGATCGCCGCCGTGATGAGCACCGCCGACTCGCAGCTGCTCCTCGCCTCGGCGGTCGCCACCGACGACGTGCCGCTCATGCGCAGGCTCAGCCGGCGGCTCGCGCAGCGGGCGCGGGTGTGGCTCGGGCGCGGGCTCCTGGTCGTGATCGGCGGCGCCGCCGCCTTCGTCGCGATCTTCTTCCCCGAGTCGATCTTCGAGCTGGTGAGCTACGCCTGGGGTGGGATGGGCGCGGCCTTCGGGCCGGTCACGATCCTCGCCCTCTACTGGCGCCGCCTGAACGCGTGGGGCGCCGGCTCCTCCATCGTCGCGGGGACGCTGGTCGCGACGCTCTGGTGGTCGCTCTCCGGCGGGCCCGGCGGCGTCTGGGAGATCCAGCCCGCCACTCCCGGCTTCCTGGTGGCGACCGGCGTCGCGGTCCTGGTCTCGCTGCTGACGCCCGGGCCGCCCCGGGAGGTCGTCGCCCTCTACGACCGCGTGAACGCTCCGCCGGCGCGGCGCTGACTGTCCCTCGCCGGCCCGGAGCCGGACGCGCTGCCGGTCTACGCCGCCGCCACCTACAATCGGGCGGCGCATCCATCCGCGGAGCGAGCGGGAGACGAGGGGCCGTGGCCGGGAGCGACGAGGAGCCGGGCGCCGTCGCGGCGCGGGAGGCCGGGGACGGCACCGGTGCGGCCGGCCACCCGCATCCGCTCGACCGGATCTTCCACCCGCGCGCGATCGCCGTCGTCGGGACCCCCTCCGGCGATGCCCACGGCGGCAACTTCCTGCGCTCGCTGCGGGCGACGGGCTACGACCGGGAGCACGCCCTCTACCCGGTCAACCCCCGCGGCGGCGTGATCGGGGGCCTCCCCGCCTATCCCTCGCTGCTCGACTGCCCCGGCCCCGTCGACCATGTCATCTCGCAGGTGCCGGCCTCAGCCGTCCCCGGACTCGTCGAGCAGTGCGTCGAGAAGGGCGTCCGGACGCTCCACCTCTTCACCGCCGGCTTCTCCGAGACCGGCGATCCCGAGCGGGCGCGCGCCGAGCGCTCCGCCGTGAGCCGCGCCGTCTCGGCCGGCATCCGCGTCATCGGTCCCAACTGCATGGGCATCTACGTCCCCGGGGAGCGGATCTCCTTCACCGGGGAGCCGCCGACCGAGCCCGGCAACCTCTTCCTGCTCTCCCAGTCCGGCGTCAACGCCGCGGACACCATCTTCCGGCTCGGCTCGGTCGGGCTCCGGTTCTCGAAGGTCGTCTCCTACGGGAACGGCGCCGACCTCACGGCGCACGACTTCCTCGACTATGCCGCCTCCGATCCCCAGACCGAGCTCGTCGCCGCCTACATCGAGGGGGTCTCCGACGGCCCCGCCTTCGCCCGCGCGCTCCGCCGCTGCGCGCGGGAGAAGCCGACCGTGATCCTCAAGGGCGGCCTCACCGGGGCCGGGGCGCGCGCCGCGAACTCGCACACGGGGTCGCTCGCGGGCTCGACGCAGGTCTTCGAGGCGCTCTGCCGCCAGGCCGGCGCGCTTCGCGTCGAGAGCATGGCCGAGCTCCGGGACGTGCTGCTCACGCTGACGACCTCGGCGCGCCGCGTCCGGGGGCCGGGCGTCGGCGTCCTCAGCTCGGGCGGAGGCTTCGCCGTCCTCTCCTCCGATGCGATCGCGCGCGCGGGGCTGGAGGTGCCCGAGCTCCCCCAGGAGACCAGGCGGGCGCTCTCGCAGCTCGTCCCCGTCGCCGGCACCTCGGTCCGCAACCCGGTCGACGCGAGCTTCGACGGCTCCCAGGGGCGCGCCGAGGGCGATCCCGACCTCCTCCGGCGCGCCGTCTCGGAGGTGGCGCGCGCTTCCGTCACCGACGTCATCTTCCTCTCCACGAGCCGCGTTCCCTGGCTCACCGACTCGGCCTCCGGCGCCGAGGACGAGCGCGACCCCTACCGCTCCGCGCGGGAGCTCGGCGAGCAGGTGGCGGCGCTACAGCGCGATCTCGAGGTGCCGCTCGCCTACATCCAGCGCGAGCGCATCTGGGGCGACATCGGGCCGGACCTCGAGCTCGCGCGGACCGCCTACTCGGGCGGGGTCGCCGTCTACGAGAGCATCGAGCGCGCCGCACGCTCGGTGGCGCAGCTGCTCGCCTGGCGCGCGCGCCGAGATGGTCTCCCCGACATTCTCTAGGCCGCCGGGCCTCGAGCCGCCCCTCCTCGTCGGCCAGTCGCTGGAGATCTGGCGAGACGCCGCCGCCCCGGCACCGAGCCGGCTCGAGGCCCGGCGCGAGCTGGAGCGCGCGGCCAGGCGGCAGCTCGCCGCCGGGGCGGGGGCGCTCGACCTCAACGCCGGCTCGGCGGGAGATCTCGCCGCCGAGCTCGGCGCGTGCGCCGGCC
>VYDC01000267.1:7179-7907 GCA_009843585.1 Chloroflexota bacterium
GGGTGCGGTCGACGACGTCCCGGCCAGAGCCCGCGGGCTCTCAGGGGTGCCGGCGGTCGGGGGATGCGAACGCCTCCCACGCCCGGCGCGCCTGGGCGCCGGCGCGCGCCGGCGGTGCGGGGAGCTCGTCCGCGGCCGCCGCGGATCGCGCGACGCGCCGGAGCCAGGGAAGCTCCCGGGCGAGACCGCCGGCGACCGGCGCCCGGGGCCGGCTCCCCCGACGTCCCGCTCTTCCTCGACTGCGGCGACGCGGGCGCCCTCGCGGGCGCGCTCCTCGCCGCATCGCAGGCGGCGCCGGGCCGCCCGGCCCCGCTCGTCGCGAACTCCCTGCGCACGGACGATCGCGGCTCGGAGTCGCTGCTCCGGGCGGCGGCGTGGGCCGGCGCCGGGCTGGTGATCTCGCCCCGGGACGCCGACGGGGAGGGCCCCCCGGTCGCGGTCGCGCCGCTGCTCGCGCGCATCGACGCGCTCGGGCGGCGCGCTCACGGTGCCGGCGTCCGGGGCCCGCTCTTCGCCGACGCGCTCGCCTACCCGCCCCTCGGCGATCCCGCCCGCTGCCGGCGCTCGCTCGCGCTCCTGCGCGCGCTCCGTGACTCGACCGCGGGGCCCATCCCGCTCGTGGCGCCGGGGAACGTCGGCCACGGCGCGCCGGGACCGCTTCGCCGCGCGCTCAGGCGGCTCTACGCCGCGGCGGCGCAGGGGGCCGGCGCGCGCCCGCTCATCCTCCC
>VYDC01000252.1 GCA_009843585.1 Chloroflexota bacterium
GCCCTGGCGGTTCGCGCACGTCTCGCCCTCCGCGCGGGCCGGGCTCGCGCGGGCGATGGGCGACGCCTGGCTCGCCGACATGCGCCGCGACGGCGTCGACCCGGCACAGAGCGAGCGCGCCCTCGAGCGCTCCCGGCGGCAGATTGAGGAGGCGCCGACGCTGCTCGTCGGCGCTCTGGTCGGGGAGGGGCTCCGGGCGTGGCCGGACGAGCGGCGGCTCCGTGCCGAGTGGATGATGGCCGCGCAGTCGTTCGGGGCGGCCCTGGAGAACCTTCTGCTCGCGGCGAGCGGCGCCGGCGTGGCCGCCTACTGGATCTCCGCGCCGCTCTTCGCTCCCGAGGCGGTGCGCGGGTCGCTCTCGCTCCCGGGCGACTGGGTGCCCCAGGCCGCCGTGGCCCTCGGACGGCCCCGCGCCGACTACCGCCCCTTCGATCGCCCGGCGCCCGACGTGTCGGGCTCGCTGCTCTGGAGGTAGCCGTGCGCATCGCCTTCGGCTCGGACGAGAGGACGGCCCTCACCGACCGCCTCGTCGAGGAACTGCGCTCCCGCGGGCACGAGGTCTTCCCGCTCGGACCCCCCGCCGGCGAGGGCGCGCCGACCGCCGCGATGGAGTGGGCCGACGTGGGACGGGAGGCCGCGCTCTCGGTGGCGCGCGGCGACGCCGACGAGGCGGTGATCTGCTGCTGGACCGGGACCGGCGTCTCGATCGCCGCGAACAAGATCCCCGGCGTGCGCGCCGCGCTCTGCGCCGATGCCGAGACGGCGCGCGGCGCACGGCGCTGGAACGACGCGAACGCGCTCTGCCTCTCGCTGCGCACGACGACCGAGGCGCTGGCCCGGGAGATCCTCGACGCCTGGTTCTCAGGGGAGGCTCTCGAACCCGCGGAGCGGCCCAACGTTGCCCGCCTCGAGGGGCGGGACGACGGCGGGTAGCGCGCGGCCGCCCGACGCCGCGGTGGTGGCGGAGCCCGGCGCGGGAGCGCCATACTCGGGCCCGCGGCAGCTCGGCGGCTCGCCGCGGGAGGGGGAGGCATGCCGACGCTCCGGGTCAACGGCGAGCGGCGCGAGGCCGACGACGGCGCGCGCAACCTTCTCTCCTACCTGCGCTTCGACCTCGGCCTGACCGGCACCAAGTACGCCTGCGGCGAGGGGCTCTGCGGCGCCTGCACGGTGCTGGTCGACGGCCAGGCGCTGCGCTCCTGCATGACCTCGGTCGGGGCGGTCGCCGGCGGCGACGTGACGACGATCGAGGGGCTGGCGCCGGAGGCGGCGAGCATGGGCGAGCTCCATCCGGTCCAGCGCGCCTTCGTGGAGGAGGGGGCGATGCAGTGCGGCTACTGCATCCCCGGCTTCGTGATGAGCACGGTGGGGCTGCTCGCGCGCGAGCCGCACCCCACGCGCGGACAGGTGCAGGAGGCGCTGGCGGAGCACATCTGCCGCTGCGGCACGTACGTGCGCATCCTGCGCGCCGTCGAGCGCGCCGCGGGCGGCGCGACCCCGGGGAGCACCCCGTGAGCGCGGAGGGCGCCGGTCTCGACGTCTTCGGCGACGTGACCTTCGGGATCCCCGACCGCCTGCGCGCGAGCTACCGCACCACCACCTACTTCAACACCGCGCCCGACGAGCCGATGCAGCGCTGGCTGACAGTGAGGCCCGACGGCCGCGTGCTCGCCTTCGCGGGCAAGGTCGAGTACGGGCAGGGCGTTCGCTCCGGCTTCGCGATGGAGGTCGCCGAGGAGCTGCGGCTGGGACTCGACTCGGTCGAGGTGACGCTCGGCGACACCGAGCTGGTGCCGTGGGATCTCGGGACCTTCGGCTCGGGCTCGACCGCCTACGTCGGCCTACAGCTCCGGCGCGCCGCCGCGACCGCGCGTGCGGCGCTGCTCGACCTCGCCGCGGACCGGCTCGACCTCCCCGCCAGCGAGCTGGGCCTGGCGGGGGGCCGCGTCGTCGCCGCCCGCGATCCCGCCCGCTCCCTCGGCTACGGCGAGCTCGTCGCCGACGCCTACCGGCGGGCGGAGATCCCCGAGGGGGAGGTCGATCTCACCTCCCCGGGCGAGTTCTCCGTGCTGGGCACCGAGCGCGGCCGCGTCGACGCGATGGACCGCGTGACCGGCGCCGCCGTCTACTCGCGCGACGTGCTGCTCCCGGGTCTCCTCCACGCGGCCGTTCTCCGGCCGCCCTCGCTCGGGGCGGAGCTCGCGGATGTCGACGCCCGCGTCGCGGAGCAGCTTCCCGGCATCGTCCGCGTCGTGCACGAGCCCGCGGGGCCGGGGAGGCCGGCCCTCGCGGCGATCCTGGCCGAGAGCGACGAGCAGGCGCTCCGCGCGGCGAGCGTCGTCCAGGCGCGGTGGGAGGAGCGCTCCGGGCAGCCATCGCGCTGGGACGTGCCCCGGATCCTGCTCGACTCGGCGCGCGACGCGATGGTCATGCAGGAGAGCGGCGACGTGGAGGAGGGACTCGGGACGTCCGCCCGCACGCTCGAGGCCAGCTACTACGCGCCTTACATCAGCATCGCACCGATGGAGCCGCGCGCCGCGACAGCGCGCTGGGAGGACGAGCGCCTCACGGTGTGGGCGGGGACGCAGAGGCCCTTCGGCATCCGCTCGGAGCTCGCCGCGCACTTCGAGATGCCCGAGGCCCGGGTGCGCGTGATCGCGCCCGAGATCGGGGGCGGCTTCGGGGGGAAGAGCATCTACCCGCTCGCGCTCGAGGCGGCGCGGCTCGCGCGCGCCGCGGGCCGGCCCGTGCGCGTCGCCTTCGACCGCCAGGAAGAGACGCAGCACTCGACCTTCCGGCCGGCCGCGCTCGTCTCCATCCGCAGCGGCGTCGACGCGGAGGGGTGCCTCGTCGCGTGGGAGTACGAGGCGATCCACGCCGGCGAGCGCGCCCTGATCGGGCGCCGAGGCTCGGAGTCGCCCTACGCGGCGACCCACCTCCGGACCGTCGTCTCCTCGGCCGACTCGCCGCTCCCCGTGGGCTCCTACCGCTCGCTCGGCGCCGCTGTCAACCACTTCGCGCGCGAGTCGCACGTCGATGAGATCGCGGCCGCCGCGGGGGCCGATCCCGTCGAGTGGCGGCGGCGCCACCTCGGCGAGCCGCGCTACCACGGGGTCCTCGACGAGGCCGTCCGCCGCTTCGGCTGGAGATCGGCGGCCCCCGGTTCGGGCGCGCGGGACGGCCGGGGCGTCGGCGTCGCCGTCGGCATCGACGTCGGGAGCTACGTCGCGCTCTGCGTCGCCGTCGAGGGGGGGGGCCAGGAGGTCCACGTCGCGCGCGTCTCCGCGGCTATCGACTGCGGCCTCGCGGTGAACCCGGACGGGGTCGTCAACCAGATCGAGGGCGGCATCCTGCAGGGGCTCGGGGGGACGCTGACCGAGGCGATCGAGTTCGAGGGGGGCGTCGTGCTCAACCCCGGCTTCGCGCGCTACCGCGTCCCGCGCATCCACAACACGCCCCGGGTCGACGTCGGGGTCGTGGGTGACCCCCTGGTGCGGTCGACCGGCGCGGGCGAGCTCGGCATCGTGCCGATAGCCGCCGCGGTCGCGAACGCCGTCTACGACGCCACCGGCCAGCGCATCCGCGAGCTGCCCCTGCAGCGCCAGCTCCAGCCGGCCGGCTGACCGTGGGCGCCTCCGCTCCCGCCCCCCTGCTCGAGGGCCTGCGCGTGCTCGACCTCTCGAGCGGACCGGCCGGCGGCCTCGCCACGATGGTCCTCGCCGACTTCGGAGCCGACGTCCTCAAGGTCGAGCCGCCCGGGGGCGATCGCTTCCGCTCGCTCGCCGCCTCGCCGGTCTGGCTACGCGGCAAGCGCTCGCTCGCGCTCGATCTTCGCTCGGAGGGGGATCGCGCACGGCTCCACGAGCTCGCCCGAGACGCCGCCGTCGCCGTGGCGAGCTTCCGGCCGGGCAGCGCCGAGCGACTCGCCGCCGACCCGGCGGCTCTCCGCGCGCTCAACGACGGCCTCATCTACTGCTCCATCACCGGCTTCGGCCCCGACGGGCCCTACGCCCGCTACCCGGGCTACGAGCAGGTGGTCGCGGCGAAGTCGGGACGGATGCTGATCTTCGAGGGCTCGGTTCCGCGCGAGGGACCGGTCTACGCGGCGGTCCAGCTGGGCACGCACGTCGCATCGCAGTCGGCGGTGCAGGGCATCCTCGCGGCGCTCCTGGCCCGCGAGCGGACGGGCTCCGGGCAGCTCGTGGAGACGAGCCTCCTGCGCGGCTACATTCCCTTCGACATCGCGGGCCTCACCATCCAGCACCTCCGGGGCCGGCACCCGGACCGCTTCCCGCCGCCGCCGCCCCGGCTCTTCGGACGGCTCCCGGTGGTCGGCTACAACCCGGTGCCGACGTCCGACGGTGAGTGGATCCAGCTCGCGAGCATCGTCGAGCACCTCTTTCACGCCTTCATCGCGGCGGCCGAGCTCGGGGAGATCTACGCCGATCCGCGCTTCGAGGGGGCGCCCTACATCGTCGACGACGAGGCGAAGGAGGCGCTGCGCGAGATCGTCTACGCGCGCACGCTCTCGAGGAAGACGCAGGAGTGGATGCGGGTCTTCGTCGAGAACGGGAACGTCGCCGCGGAGCCGTGGCGCTCGACGGAGCAGGCGCTGGACCACCCGCAGATCGTGCATACCGGCGACGTGATCACGCTCGACTCCGCCGCCCACGGGCCGATGCGGCAACTCGGGCCGGTGGCGCGGCTGCCTGAGACGCCGGGTCGACCGGCGGCAACCCGGCCGGAGGTCGACGAGCACCGGGGCGAGGGCTGGCGGCCGCGAAGCGACATCCCGCTCGCCCCTGCGGCGCGGCGGGGAGCGGCACGCGCGGCGGAGGCGCGGGGCCCGCTCGACGGCGTCACGGTGCTCGAGTTCGCCTCGGTGGTGGCGGTGCCGTACGCCTGTACGCTCCTCGCCGACCTCGGTGCCCGCGTGATCAAGCTCGAGACGCTCGCGGGCGACAGCTTCCGGCTGATGGGGAACCCCGGCGTCGGGGACATGCGGGGGCTGGGCGCCATCAAGATGACCGCCTCGAAGGAGAGCATCGCGCTCGATCTCAAGGCGGAGGCGGGCCGCCGCATCGCCCAGCAGCTGATCGAGCGCGCGGACGTGCTCATCCACAACTTCCGTCCGGGGGCCCCGGAGCGCCTCGGCATCGGCTATGAGCAGGCGCGCCCCCTTAACCCACGGCTGGTCTACGTCTCGGCGACCGGCTACGGGATCGACGGCCCGTACGCCCACCGCCCGACCGCTCACCCGGCGCCCGGCGCGGCGCTCGGGGGCGCGTACCTGCAGGCGGGCGGCATCGCCCATCCTGTGGCCCCGGACGACTTCCCCGCGATGAGCGAGGAGGCGCGGCGCATGCAGCAGGCGAACGAGATCTCGCCCGACCCCAACGCCTCCGCGGTGGTCGCAACGGCGGCCCTCCTGGGCCTGATGGCGCAGCGACTGCGCGGCACCGGCCAGCACGTGCAGTGCAACATGATGGGCGCGAACGCTTACGCGAACCACGACGACTTCGTCGACTACGCGGGCAAGCCGGAGCGGCCGCACGCCGATCCGGATCTGCTCGGGCTCTCGGCGCTCTACCGCCTCTACCGCGCGGCGCCGCCCGGGGGGGACGGCGCGGGGCCCAGCTGGCTCTTCCTCGCCGTCACCACCGAGCGGGAGTGGGAGGCGCTGGCGGGCGCTCCCGGGCTCGAAGCCCTCGCCGCCGATGCCCGCTTCGCGACGGAGGAGGGGCGTGCGGCGCACGACAGGGAGCTCTCGGCGGCGCTTGCCTCGCTGCTCGCGCGGCGGACGGCCGACGAGTGGGAGCGGCTTCTCACCGATCGCGACGTCGCGGGCGTGCGAGCCGACGCCCGCGAGCCGGGGCTCTTCTGGGACAGCGATCCGCACGTGGAGGCGGCAGGGCTGACCGTCGAAGCCGATCACCCGATCTGGGGCCCGTACCGCCGGCACGCGCCGCTCCTGCGCTTCGCGGGGACCCCCGAGAAGCCGGGGCCGGGGATGCTCGGCGGCCAGCACGCCCGCGCCATCCTCGCGGAGCTCGGCTACGACGAGGGGGAGGTCGAGGGCCTCTACCAGCAGGGCGTGGTGGTCACACTCGACTACTGATCGCGACGGGAGGCGTCACCATGGCGGCGATGACATCGGCGAGCGGCGGGCCCGCCCTGGACACCCGCAGCGTCGTGGTGCCGACGCTGCGCCTCCCGACCTGCTACGACCCCGACCAGTTCACCCGCGTCGCGCCCTGGCGCTCGATGGTGAACTGGGACATCCACGTGCAGCTCTATGATCAGCTGCTCCGCTACCCGATCGTGGAGGCGGGCGGGCGCCCTGAGCAGGACGTCACCCGCTTCGAGCCGATGCTCGCGGAGGGCTTCGAGGTCTCCGCGGACGGCCGGCGCTACCGCGTGGCGCTGCGCCGGGGCGTCGTCTCCGAGCACGGTCACGAGCTCACCGCCGACGACGTGGTGTGGAGCTGGGCAGCGCTCGGGGAGCCCGCGGGCGCGCCGCGCCCGCCCGAGGTGAACTGGCTCACGACCGGGGTCCACGGCGAGGTCGGCCGGTGGGTCGCCTTCATGGGCTCGGCCTACGAGGCCATCCCCGGATCGGGCGCCGCGGAGGTGCGCGCGCTCGACAGCCACACCGTGGAGTTCGCGCTCCCCGAGCCCAACGCCGCCTTCCCGCACATCCTGACCATGACCGTTCCGCCGATCTACGACTCGAGCGAGGCGCGCCGCCACGCGACGCCGGGGGACCCGCACGCCCGCGACTGGCTCGCCGGGAACCCCGGCGGCTTCGGGCGCTATGCGGTCGAGAGCCGCTCCGACGAGGAGCTCGTCCTCCGCGCGCGCACCGACCACTACGCGGGGGTGCCGGCGATCGAGCGCGTCGTCTACCGCGTGCTGCCCGAGGGGCGCGACCGCGTCGACGCGCTGATGGCCGGCGAGATCGACGTCGTCTTCCAGCCCTCGCCGGCAGAGGCGGAACGCGTCGCCGGGCATCCGGGACTGGGCCTCTTCCAGGCACGCGGCAACTCGCAGCTCTCGCTGCAGATGGACGCGCGCGTCGCCCCGTTCGACGACGTGCACGTGAGACGCGCGATCGCCGCGGCCGTCCCCTACCGGGAGATCGTGGAGGAAGTGCTCAGGGGGTATGGACGGCCCTGGCGCGGCGTCGTCCCCGAGACGAGCCTGGGACATCTCGAGCTGTGGTCGGGTGAGCAGGATCTCGAGGGTGCGCGTGAAGAGCTCCGGGCATCGGGTCGCGATCGGGTGAGCGCTACGCTCCACCACGGTGCCGGCGACGCGGTGCACGGCGAGGTCGCGCGTCGCGTCGCGCGGGAGGCGAGCAGGGTCGGGATCGACCTCGAGGTCCGCTCGATGCCGGGGGGTGAGCTCAGCGACCTCCAGAAGGAGTACCGCATGCCGTTCGCCGTCGCGGGCGGCGGTCACCGCTGCAACGAGATGGGCTACGCCGTCCCACACGACTTCGGCGACCGCTACTTCGGCATCACGAACTGGATCGACTACCAGAACCCGCGGGTGAACGACCTCCTACTCGAGATACGGCGGACCGCCGATCCCGAGCGACGCCGTGAGCTCATCCATGAGACGCAGCGGATCGTCGCGGGGGATCAGCCCTGGGCGTTCATCGCTCAGCCCGACTTCCTCGTCGCGCACCGCGCCGGCCTCGAGGGCTTCGCGTGGCGCTCCCGATCCGGCAACCGGCTCGCCTACTACGACCTCCGCTGGGAGGCGGCGCCGGCGTAGGGGCGAGCGCTAGACCATATGGAGTGACCGGCTCCGGCTTCGCAAACTCGCGGGTTACAGGCGC
>VYDC01000071.1:0-2311 GCA_009843585.1 Chloroflexota bacterium
CGAGGACGCGCTGTCGGCGACCCGCGCCGCCGTCGAGGAGGGGATCGTCCCCGGGGGCGGCGTCGCCTTCGTCAACGCGCTCCCGGCGCTCCGCCGGGTGAAGCTCGAGGGCGACGAGTCGACCGGCGTCCGCATCCTCCAGCGGGCGCTCGAGGAGCCGATGCGCCGCATCGCCCACAACTCCGGGCAGGACGGCTCCGTCGTCGTGCAGAAGGTCCAGACGCTCAAGAAGGGCGAGGGCTACGACGCCGCCGCCGGGGACGATCCCCTCCTCGACGGCGGCGCGGGTCGCCGACAGCGCGTCCTCGACGCGGTGCTTCTTCTCGGTCATCTCGACCTCGGTCGCGGCGCCGACCTTGACGACGGCCACGGAGCCGGCGAGCCGGCCGAGGCGCTCCTCGTACTTCTCGCGATCCCAGTCGCTGGTGGCGTTCCCGTGCTGGACGCGCACCATCTTGATCTGGTCCTCGATCGTCTTCTTGCTGCCCCTGCCCTCGACGATCGTGGTGTCCTCCTTGGTCACCACCACCCGGCGGGCCTGGCCGAGGTCGGCGAGCTCGACCGAGTCCATGGCGCGGCCGAGCTCATCCGAGATCAGGCTCGCGCCGGTGATCACGGCGAGGTCCTGCAGGTTCTCCTTGCGGCGCTCGCCGAAGCCCGGCGCCTTCACCGCGCAGACGTTGAGGGTGCCGCGGAGCTTGTTCACGGCGAGCGTGGCGAGCGCCTCCCCGTCGACGTCCTCGGCGATGATCAGAAGCGCCTTCGAGCCCTTCTGGAGCAGCTTCTCGAGCAGCGGGAGGATGTCGTTGACGGCGGAGAGCTTCTTGTCGTGAACCAGGATGTAGCAGTCCTCGATGACCGCCTCCATCCGCTCCGGGTTGGTGATGAAGTAGGGGGAGATGTAGCCGCGGTCGAAGGCCATCCCCTCGACGTACTGCACCTCCGTCTGGATGCCCTGCGACTCCTCGACGGTCACCACGCCGTCCTTGCCGGTCTGCTCCATCACCTCGCCGATGAGCTCGCCGATCTCGTTGCTGGCGGCGGAGATGGCGGCGACCTGCGCCATCTGCTCGCGGGTCGTGACGCGCGTGGCGTTCTTCCCGATGCGGTCGATGACGGCGCGGGCGGCGGTCTCGATGCCGCGCTTGAGCTGCATCGGGTCGGCGCCGGCCGCGACGTTCTTCAGCCCCTCGTGCACGATGGCCTGGCCGAGGACGGTCGCCGTGGTCGTCCCGTCGCCGGCGATGTCGTTCGTCTTGGAGGCGATCTCCTTGGCGAGCTGGGCCCCCACGTTCTGGAAGGTGTCCTCGAGCGAGATGTCCTTGGCGATGGTGACGCCGTCGTTCGTGATGGTGGGCGAGCCGTAGCTCTTGTCCAGGACGACGTTCCGCCCGCGCGGGCCGAGCGTGATCTTCACCGCGTTGGCGAGCTGGTCGATCCCCTCACGGAGCGCGTAGCGCGCCTGCTCGTCGAACAGAAGCTGTTTTGCCATTGCCCATCCTTCGACTGCTGGTGCTCCTCTGGCGGCGGTGCCCGCCGGGTCGTGCGCGGTCGCGCGAGAGCGGCCGTTAGCACTCTCCCCGGGCGAGTGCTAACGGTTGTACCGAATCCGGCTCGATGGCGCAAGCGGGCCGGGCCGGGCGCGCCGCGTCCCCCTACCGCCGTCCCGGTCCCGGCGCCGGCCCCGGGGCGGCGATCCCGGGCGGGGCCGCGCCGCGCCGAGCGGGAGGGGAATCGCCCCCGCTCCAGCGGCGCTCGGGCCGCACCAGCCTGCCGATTCGGCGAGGAGGCCAGTAGCGCGCGAGCACCACGCCCTCGACCGCCGCGACGCTCAGCGGCCCGAAGTCCCGGCTGTCGGTGCTGCGGTCGCGCCGGTCGCCGAGCAGGACGAGGGCGTCCGGCCCGACGCGGGAGACGCCGCGGTAGCCCGGGCGGGGCGCCTCTCCCGAGGCGTACGGCTCGTCGAGGCCGCGGCCGTTCACCTCGACCGTCGCCCCGATGCGGAGCGATTCGCCGGGGAGCCCGACGATGCGCTTGATGAGGAGCCGCCCGTCGGGGGAGCGCGCGGCGACGACGAGGCCGGAGGCCGCACCGCTCGCGAGCTGCTCGGCCGAGGGGGCGCCGCGGCGCAGCACCAGCCAGTCGCCGGGCTCGAGGGCCGGGCGCATCGACTCGCCGCGCACCTCGACGCGGTAGAGGCGGCGGCGCGCCAGGCGCAGGAGCGAGGCGGCGAGCAGCGAGGCGGCGAGCGCCGCGCCGAGACGGAGGGCGCGGATCGCCCGGCGCTCCGCCCGCCGCGGCGGCGCTACGC
>VYDC01000071.1:2321-4084 GCA_009843585.1 Chloroflexota bacterium
CTGCGTGGCCCAGAACATCTCGGCGAACTCGTCGACCGCGGCGCGCAGCGCGCGGGCGTCGTCGACGCTCGTCCCCTGCTTGCAGGCTCCGGCGAGCTTCATGATGTTCCAGACCTTGCCGTGCAGGTCGGGGTGCTGCTCGAGGTGCGGCGGCTTGAAGTAGTCGCCCCAGATGATGCGCACCTCGTGCTTGACGATCTCGGCGTGCTCCTCCTTCACGGCGACGTAGCGCGGAAGCGCGCTGGCGGCCGCGACGCCGGAGACGTCGTCGCCGAGGTCGGCGATCAGCGTCATCATCTTCTCGACCGTCTCCGCTCCCTGCTGCGCGGTGTGCGGATCGTAGATGCCGCAGGGAATGTCGCAGTGGGCGTGGCCGACTGCGGGCGGGCGCGCGATCTGCAGGACACGGGAGGCGAGGCGGGCAGCGCTCACGGGGGACTCCTCAGCACTGGGCGCCGGCGACGGCCGGCGCAAGGCGGCGGGCACGGCGCGGCACGGGCGCGGGGCGCGGGCATGCTGCGCCCCGCTCAGCAGCGCCGGCCGGATCGTGGCGGGCGCCCGGTCCGCGTGTCAAACCACCCGCAGCGGCCGGCGCTCCCCCTCTCCCGGGACGCGGTAGACTGCGGCCCGTTCGGCGTGGCAGATGCGGAGGCGAGGGGGACGCGTGCGGCGGCACATCTACAGCTTCAAGTTCAGGGACGACACGACCGAGGAGCAGATCGAGGCCGTGCGCTCGAGCTACGAGGCGATGCGGGCGGCGGACCCCGACGGATGGGCGAGCCTCACCATGGGGCCCAACATCTCCCAGTCACCCCGCTCCGCGCGCTACAACTGGGTCGTCACGATCGACTTCCGCACCTACAAGGCCTACCGCGACTACGAGGAGAGCGCGGCCCACCGCGAGATGGTCGAGAAGGTGCTGACGCCCATCGTGGAGCGGCTCTCCGGCGTCGACTACGACATCGACGAGACGCCTCCCGAGTAGCCGCGCGCGCGGCGGCTGGCGCGGGCCCCGCGCCGTCGCGCCCTAGCGGAGGGCGACGCCGCCGGTGAGGCGCGAGGGATCGTCCAGGCCCTCGAACGGCGGGAAGAGCGACTCGAGCTCGCGACGGAGCGGGTCGCCCTCGGGCAGGTAGCGCGAGAAGTCGCCGTCGGGCTCGGGCCGGGTGCGCTCGCCGGTCTGCTCCGCGTGGCGGATGCGATCCTGCAGCAGCATCAGCCCCTCGAGCAGGGATTCGGGCCGGGGCGGGCAGCCCGGGACGTAGACGTCGACCGGGCAGATCAGGTTGACGCCGGGGAGCACGGAGTAGGCGTAGGCGAAGGGGCCGCCCATGATGGCGCAGCCGCCCATCGAGATCACCCACCGCGGCTCCGCCATCTGCAGGTAGATGCGGCGCACGGCCGGCGCCATCTTCCAGGTGACGGTGCCCGCGACGATCATCAGGTCGGCTTGGCGCGGCGAGGCGCGGAAGACCTCCGAGCCGAAGCGCGCGATGTCGTAGCGCGAGGTCGCCGTCGCGATCATCTCGATGGCGCAGCAGGCGAGCCCGAAGGTGACCGGCCAGAGCGAGGAGGACCGGGCCCAGTTCAGGACGCCGTCCACCGAGCTCAGGAGGACGTTCTTGCGAACCTCCTCCTCCAGGTGGAGGGATGCGATCTGCTCGCCGACGGCGAGCGCGGGGGCAGCGGGCTCCGCCATGCCGGAGATCGTAGTCGGGTGGCGGGGGCGCGGCAAACGCGCGCTCCGGAGGCCCGGGATCACG
>VYDC01000071.1:4094-6918 GCA_009843585.1 Chloroflexota bacterium
CGGCAGGGGCGAGAGCGACCGCAGCCGCTCGACGATCGGCGGGAGCGCCTGAAGCAGTCGGTCGACGTCCGCCTGGTCCGTTCCGCGTCCGACGGTGAAGCGCAGCGAGCCGCGCGCGAGCTCGGCGGGGATCCCCATCGCCAGGAGCACGTGCGAGGGCTCGACCGAGCCGGTCGTGCAGGCGGAGCCGGAGGAGGCGGCGATCCCCGCGAGGTCGAGGGCGAGTAGGATCGACTCGCCCTCCACGAAGCCGACCACGCAGGAGACCGATCCCGGGAGCCGCCGGGCGAGGTCCCGGGGGCCGGTGATCGCGAGCAGGGGGACGCGCCGGGGGAGCTCGGCCACGAGCCGCTCCTGCAGCGCCCGCTCGTGCGAGAGGTCGGCCTCGCGGCGCTCGGCGGCGAGCCGGACGGCGGCGGCGAGCCCGACGATCGAGGGCGTGTCCTCGGTCCCCGCGCGCAGGCGGCGCTCCTGCGCGCCGCCCAGGATCTGCGGGGCGATCGGCGTCCCCGCCCGGACGTAGAGCGCCCCGGCCCCGCGCGGCCCGTAGAGCTTGTGGGCGGTCAGGGTGAGCAGGTCGACGCCGAGCCTCTCCACATCGACCCCTGCGGGGGAGAAGCCGAGGTGCGCCGCCGACTGGACCGCGTCCGTGTGCACCACCGCCCCCGGCGCCCGCTCGCGGACGGCCGAGGCGACGGCGGCGACGTCGTTGAGCGCCCCGACCTCGTTGTTGGCGTGCATGACGGAGACCAGGACGGTGTCGTCGCGGACGGCCGAGGCGACGTCGGCGGGGTCGACCCGGCCGTCTCGGTCGACGCCGACGACGGTCACCTCCGCGTCGCCGGCCCGCTCGAGCTGCTCGGCGGTGTCGAGCACGGAGTGGTGCTCGACCGCGCTCGTCACGATGTGGCGGCCGCGCCGGCGGCTCGCCTCCAGCACGCCCCGGAGGGCGAGCGCGTTCGCCTCCGAGCCGCCGGAGGTGAAGACCACCTCGGCGCTGCCGGCGCCCAGCGCCTCCGCGACCGCCTCGCGCGCTTCGTCGAGGGCGCGTCGGGCTGCCTGCGCCTCCACGTAGATGGAGGAGGGGTTGTGCCAGCGCTCCCGGAGATAGGGGAGCATCGCCTCCAGCACGCCCGCGTCCACGGGGGTGGTGGCGGCGTGGTCGAGATAGACGCGGCGCTCGATGGTCATCGGCCCCCCCGGCCGGCGTCGGGCTTCTTCGAGCCTACCGCAGCGCGGCGCCGCGGGCGTCTCCTTTCGACCATTTTTCACTCCTAAACGAGAGAAACTTTGACGACTCCCGGCGGGCGAGGCTACGATCGGCCGCCATGGCACACGTTCCCGGGCACCCGAGGCCGGTCCGCGCGCCGACCCGGCGCGTGGAGGGCACGCGCGAGGCGATCCTCGCGATCCTGCGCCGCCAGGACGGCGTCTCCGTCGACCAGCTGGCGCGCGAGCTCGATCTCGCCGGCGCCACCGTCCGGCGGCACCTCGACGTCCTGCTGCGGGACGGCCTCATCTCGGTCGCCCAGGTGCGCAGCGGGCCCGGGCGGCCGCGATACGCCTTCTCCATCACCGAGGCGGGCGCCGACGCCTTCCCCCACCACTACATCCGTCTCACGCAGCGCCTCATCGAGGAGATCGTCACGCTCTCGCCCGCCGAGACGGCGGGCTGCGACGGCCGCGAGCTCGCCGATCTCGTCTTCTCCAAGCTCGCCGATCGCATCGCCGCGGAGTGCGGCCCGCGCGTCGGCGGCGGCACGCTCGAGGAGCGGGCGCGGTCGTGCGTCGCGCTGCTCTCGGAGGAGGGGATCGACTTCGAGGTGGATCTGCACCGCCCCGGCGCCGACGCCCCGGCGCAGCTGCGCGTGCTGGGCCGCGGCTGCCCCTGCCGCCGCGTCGCCTCGCTCGGCCGCGCCCCCGCGCGGGACGCCGGTGCGCCGCAGCAGCCCACGCCGCAGGCGAACGACTGCGTGCACGACCGGAGGCTGCTGCAGCTGCTGCTCGGGGCCCGCGTGGATCCGCTCCCGGCCGACGCCGTTCCGCACGACTTCCTCTCGGGCTACTCGGTGGTCGAGATGCGAGAGGGGGCGGATGGGTGACGAGCGGGCCCTCCCCGCCCGGTGCCGCCGGCGTGCCCCGGGGGGACGTCGTGGACGGCGTGGATGGGCGCGACTATGATCGAGGCGTGGCGCCCCGGCGCCGCCATGTGCGGCGCGCGCCGACCGGCCGGCGCCCCACCAGGAGGGTGCGCGATGACAGTGCAGCATGACCTCACGGCGCCGGCCCGGCGCGATCTCACCGGCTCGGCCGGGGCGCCCTCCCGCGAGCTGACCGGCGGGCGCGATCTCACCGGGGGGGAGCTCGCTCCGGCGCCGATGGCGCCCACCGCGCTCGTCACCATCACCCCGCGCGCCGCCGAGAAGGCGGGGGAGCTCATGGTGCAGAAGGGCCTCCCCGAGGGCGCGCTGCGCGTCTTCGTCGTCGGCGGCGGCTGCTCCGGCTACCAGTACGGCATGGCGCTCGCCAAGGATGTCGAGAGCGACGACACGCTCATAGAGGTCGAGGGCGTGCGCATCGTGGTCGACCCGGAGTCGCGCCAGCTGCTCGGGGGCGCCGAGATCGACTACGTCGAGGATCTGATGAAGTCGGGCTTCACCATCTACAACCCGAACGCGGTCTCCTCGTGCGCCTGCGGCTCCTCCTTCCAGGCCTCCGGGGGCGGCGGCGCGCCCCGGGCCTGCCACTAGGCGGTCGACGGGGGCTCCGGGGCACGGCCCGCGCCTCGCCCCCGGTCCCCGGCGCCCGGTGACCGGTTCAGGTC
>VYDC01000071.1:6928-7823 GCA_009843585.1 Chloroflexota bacterium
CGCGCGTCGACGGCGGCGGCGACCCGCTCGCCCTCGCGGCGGAACGAGCTCGCCTCGTCGGGGTGGATGAGCCCGAGCCGGACGCGGCGCTCGAGCTCGTCGAGGTCCTTCCAGCGCCACGTGAGATCCGGCGTCACCCACAGGTCGACGATGTTGTCGGTCGTGTCGATGCCGAGCTCGTGCCTGCGGTAGGGCGCCTCCATGTTCACGTACCAGCCCAGGTGCTCTCCGTTTCGCCAGAAGAGCCAGGTCGAGTGGCGGGCGCCGGGCGCTATCAGCCGGAGCACGTCGAAGTCCCGCCAGACGTGCGGCCCGGCGGCCGAGGCGGCGCGCGCGGCGCGCTCCTCGGCGGACCGGGCGAGCCGGTCGAGCCGCTCGTCGTACGCGAGGCCGAGCGGCGTCCCCGGCGGCAGGTAGAGCGCGAGGAGCTCCGGGTCGTCTGAGACGACCACGTGCGGCCGGGCGTGGAGGATCCCGTCCGCGTGCCCGACGTAGCGGACGACGACGGGCGTCCCCGCCTCCCAGCGCCGGACCTCGCGCATGGCACCCCTCCGGCCCTCGCCCGCGCCCGGGCCGCGCGATCGTACCCGTCCGGTATCCTGCGGCGTGGACGGCGCGCGCCCGGGGCGCCCGCGCGGCGAAGGGGGCTTCGATGCAGTCGTGGATCGTGGTCGGGTCGGCCGAGAACTTCGAGGCGCTCAGGGAGCGCGACTTCGATCTCTGCGCCTTCAAGTCCTCGCGCAGGCGCGAGACCGAGGCGATGCGCCCCGGCGACCGCCTGGTCTTCTACCTGACCAAGGTCGTGCAGTTCGGCGGCATCGCCGAGGTGACGGGCGAGGGGTACGAGGACGAGAGCGAGATCGGTCTCGCCTCCGAGGGCAAGCCGGACGAGAAC
>VYDC01000149.1 GCA_009843585.1 Chloroflexota bacterium
CTCGCGCACACGTCGCGGTCAGCTCGGGACCCCCTCAGAGCGGGCGATCCGACGCCCCGAGAGCGGCGGCGCCCGTGCCCACGGGAGGCGGGGAATCGGGCGCGCCGGCCGGCGGGCGCGCCCGCCAGATGACGGCCGCGCCGAGCACGAAGAGAGCCGCGACCGTGACGAACGCCGGGACGTAGGAGCCGGTCGCGTCGAAGGAGGCGCCGACCAGCGGCGGGCCGACCAGATGGGCGCCGAGCGTGAAGAGGTTGACGAGGCCGAAGATCATCCCGAACGCCCGGAGGCCGAACGTGTCCTGCACGAGCAGCGGCATCAGCGCGCCGAGCGCTCCGAAGCCGAGCCCGAAGATCGGCGCGAATGCCCAGAACGCCCGGGAGGAGCCGGCCGCGACCAGGATGGCGATGCCCGCCACCTGGAAGGCGAGGCTCAGCACCACCACGTAGCGGGACGGCACGCGCTCCGTCAGCCAGCCGAAGCTCACCTTGCCGGCGGCGCCGAAGAGCGCGAGCAGCGAGAGCGCGGCCGCCGCCTCGCCGCGGCCAACGCCCACGCTCTCCAGGTGCGGCACGACCTGCGTGAGCACCGAGAGATAGGTGAGCTGCGCGAGGAACAGCCCGACGACGACCAGGTAGAAGGCGCGCGTCCTGAGCGCCTGCTGCCCCGTCAGCCCGCGGAGAAGGGCGTGCGGCAGGTGCCCGGCGCCGAAGCGGGCGCCCGGGACCTGCGGCGGCGCCTCCCGGATCACGAGCAGCACGACCGGGACGAGCGCCAGGAAGAGGAGCCCGAAGAGGAAGTAGCTCGCGCGCCACCCGATGGCGACGATGAGGGCCGCCGAGAGCGAGGAGAAGAAGATGCCGCCGACGTTCGCCCCCATCGCGGTCAGCCCCATCGCGCGGCCGCGCGCGCCGGCGAACCAGGCCGCCACCAGGCGTCCCACGGGGATCATCACGACCCCCGGAAGCCCCGCGAACTGGAGCAGCGAGAGCGCGTAGAGGTGCCAGACCTCGCTCATCCACGGGCGCAGCAGCTGGCTGACGGCGAGCGCCACCAGCGAGGCCGCGATGACCGGCCGCGTGCCCGCGCGGTCGACCGCCCAGCCGACGGCCGGGGCGACGAGCCCCGCGACGGCGAAGGTCGAGAGCGATCCGTTGATGGCGGCGCGGCTCCAGCCGAGGTCGGCCTCAAGCTCCGTGACGAAGACCCCGAAGGCGTACTGGGTCACGCCCACCGTGAGCACGAACCCCCAGAAGAGCACCCCGCCGATCGCCCACCCGTAGTGGAGCCTCGCCTGCATTCGCGCGGCCGCCTCCGTCCCCTTCGGGCTCACTCGAATCCGGCGGTGGGTGGGGAGGCGCCCCGCTCGGGGCGCACGGCTGCCAGTCTCTCACGCCGGCGGCGGACGGGCGGCGAGCGGGAGCTCCGGCCCCCGGCGCGCGCGAGACGGCACCGCTCCCTAGAGTACCGCTCGGAAGGGCGGGGACCCGCATGAGACGCGCGCTGCTGCTGGCGGCGGCCCTGCTCGGAGCGCTCGCCGGCGGCTGCGGCGGGGAGGGGCCCCCGCCTCCGGCACCTCCCGCCACGGCGGCGACCGTCCCCTCGGAGGCGCAGACCGCGCCCCCCACCGCCGCAGCGGACGCGACCCCGACCGCCGGCGGCACTGCGGGCATTGCGACGACCTCCGTCCCCGCGACCGCCACCGCGACGCCGACGCCGACGCCGATCCCAACGCCGCCGCCGGCCGCGACCCCGACGCCCCGCGCGCCCGAGACCGCGGAGCGCGCGCCCCGGGCGGTGCACGTCGTACCCGCGCTCTCGGGGCGGCGCTTCGACCGCCCCACCGACGCGGCGGCCTACCCCGGCGGACGGGTCCTCATCGCCGAGCAGTCGGGCCTCGTGTTCCTGCTGGACCGGAGCAGCGGCGAGGGGGGGATCTTCCTGGACCTCAGGCGGGAGGTCAGCAGGGACGGCAACGAGGAGGGGCTGCTCGGGCTCGCGCTCGCGCCCGACTTCGCCGCCTCGGGCCACCTCTACGCCTACTACTCCGTGCGGGAGGGCGCGCGCCGCACGCGGCTCTCCCGCTTCACCGCGGCCGGCGGCGCCGCGGAGCCGGCGAGCGAGCTCGTGATCCTGGAGGTCGCGCAGCCCTTCTCCAACCACAACGGCGGCGCGCTTCGCTTCGGCCCCGACGGGATGCTCTACCTCGGGCTGGGCGACGGGGGCTCGGCCGGGGATCCGGCGTCCAACGCCCAGGATCCCGGGACGCTCCTGGGCTCGATCCTCCGCATCGACGTGCGCTCCGCGAGCGAGGCGGCGCCCTACCGGGTTCCTGAGGACAACCCCTTCGTCGGCGTCAACGGCGCGCGGGGCGAGGTCTGGGCGTACGGCCTCCGCAACCCGTGGCGGATGGCATTCGATCCCGAGAACGGCACGCTCTGGGTCGGCGACGTCGGGCAGAACAGCAGCGAGGAGGTCGACGTGATCGTGCGCGGGGGCAACTACGGCTGGAACCGCCTCGAGGGAGACGCCTGCTTCCGGCCGCCGTCGGGCTGCGACCCGGGCGGCACGGAGCGACCGATCGCCACCTATGGTCATCGGGAAGGCTGCTCGATCACCGGGGGCGTGGTCTACCGGGGGGACGCGCTGCCGGAGCTCGACGCTGCCTACGTCTTCGGCGACTTCTGCAGCGGGCGCCTCTGGGCGATGGAGGCCTCCGGCGCGGGCCCCGCCGTCCCCGTCGCCGACACGGGCGCCTCCCTCACCTCCTTCGCGCAGATCGGGGAGGAGCTCTGGATGCTCCGCTTCGGCGGACCCGTGCTCCGGGCGGTCAGCCCGTGAGCCCGCCCGTCCTGGCGCTGCTGCTGCTCTTCCTCCTCTACGTCGCGCTCGTGAGCCGGCAGATGCGGCGCTCGCTCGCGGCGGCGGAGCCGCGCGCGCGCCTCGTGGAGGCGAGGCGCCTGCTGCTGCTGGTCACGCTGGGGGTGCCGCTCGCGGTCGCCTTCATCCTGCTGGCCGCCTAGCAGCGCCGGCCGGCGCCCGCGGATAGCCGCCCGCGCGCGTTGACGCTCTCGCGCGACCGCCGGGATACTGGCCCGTGCCCTCGCGCCCCACCGGCAGCGACATCATCCCCGGGGCCGCGGGTGCACGGCGGGGCGGGGACGGAGTGGGAGGAAGGCCTGTGACCGCTCCCGCACGAGGCGCGCGCGCCGAGCGCTACGACCCCACCTCGATCGAGCGCCGCTGGCGGGACTGGTGGGACGAACGGGGCGTGAACACCACGCCGGACCACGATCCGGAGCGGCCCAACCGCTACCACCTCACGATGTTCCCCTACACCTCCGGCGACCTGCACATCGGCCACTGGTTCGCGATGGCCCCCTCCGACGCGCTCGCGCGCTTCCACCGCATGCGAGGGAGCAACGTCCTCTTCCCGATCGGGTTCGACGCCTTCGGGCTCCCCGCCGAGAACGCCGCCATCCAGGGCGGCGCGCACCCCGCCGACTGGACGCGCGCCAACATCGAGCGCATGCGCGAGCAGCTCCGGGGGATGGGCGCGATGTTCGACCTCTCCCGCGAGGTCGCGACCAACGCGCCGGACTACTACCGCTGGACCCAGTGGTGGTTCCTGCTCCTCTACCGGCAGGGCCTCGCCTATCGCAAGGAGGCCCCGGCGAACTGGTGTACCTCGTGCAATACCACCCTTGCCAACGAGCAGGTCCTCGAGGGCCGCTGCGAGCGCTGCCACGCCCTCGTCGAGCAGCGCCGGCTCGCGCAGTGGTTCCTGCGCATCACTCGCTACGCCGACGAGCTGCTCCAGAACGAGGAGCTGGACTGGCCCGAGCACGTCAAGCTGATGCAGCGCAACTGGATCGGCCGCTCGGAGGGGGCGGAGGCCGCCTTTCCCCTCGAGGCGCCCGAAGGCGCCAGCGGCGCGAGCGAGATCCGGGTCTTCACCACCCGCCCGGACACGCTGTGCGGCGTGACCTTCATGGTGCTCGCGCCCGAGCACGAACTCGTCGAGCGGCTGACGAGCGAGGGGCAGCGCGCCGCCGTCGAGGAGTACGTGCGCCAGGCGGCCCAGTCGACCGATATCGAGAGACAGGCAACCGACCGCCCGAAGAGCGGGGTCTTCACCGGCTCGTACTGCCTGAACCCGCTCACCGCCGAGCGCGTGCCGATCTGGATCGCCGACTACGCGCTCGCCTCCTACGGCACCGGGGCCGTGATGGGCGTGCCCGCGCACGACCAGCGCGACTTCGAGTTCGCGCAGCAGTTCGGGCTGCCCATCCCGGTCGTCGTCGCACCTCCCGCGTGGGACGGCTCGCCGCTTGCGGCCGCCTACCTGGAGCCCGGGACCATGGTCGGCTCCGGGCAGTTCGACGGGATGCCCTCCGAGGAGGCGAAGGAGGCGATCGCCCGCCACCTGGAGGAGCGCGGGCAGGGCGGGCCCACCGTCACCTTCCGGCTGCGGGACTGGCTGATCTCCCGGCAGCGGTACTGGGGGGCGCCGATCCCGATCGTCTACTGCGACGGCTGCGGCGAGCAGCCCGTCCCCGACGACGAGCTCCCCGTCGAGCTTCCCTACGACGTCGAGTTCCTCCCGACGGGGGAGTCGCCGCTCGCCCGCTCCGAGGAGTTCGTCGCCGCCGCCTGCCCGGCGTGCGGCGGAGCGGCGAGGCGCGAGACCGACACGATGGACACGTTCATGTGCTCCTCGTGGTACTTCATGCGCTACTGCGATCCGCACAACTCCGAGCACGCCGTCTCCGCCGAGGCCGCGGCGGCCTGGCTGCCGGTCGACCAGTACACGGGCGGCTCCGAGCACGCGACCATGCACCTCCTCTACGCGCGCTTCTTCTACAAGGCGGCGAGGGACGCCGGCCTGGTCCCGGGCGACGAGCCGTTCACGCGCTACTTCAGCCAGGGGCAGATCCTCGGGCCCGACGGCCGCCGCATGTCGAAGTCCCGCGGCAACGTGGTGGCGCCGGACACGCAGGTCGAGCGCTGGGGGAGCGACGCCTTCCGCTGCTACCTGATGTTCCTGGGACCTTGGGAGCAGGGTGGCCCGTACGACCCCGACGGGATCGTCGGCATCGCGCGCTGGCTCAACCGGGTCTGGTCTGTAGCCACCGAGCCCGTCGACCTCGTCGAGGCGGGCGAGCCGGGCGCCGCTCGCGCCGTGCGCCAGGCGGCCCACCAGACCCTCGCCCGCGTGACCGGCGACCTGGAGCGGCTGCGCTTCAACACGATGATCGCCGCTCTCATGGAGTACACGAACACGCTGTGGCGCAGCCGCGAGTCGGGCGCGCAGGACAGCGGCGCCTGGGGCGAGGCGCAGGAGCTCCTCGCGCTCATGCTCGCGCCGGCGTGCCCGCACCTCGCCGAGGAGCTCTGGCACCGGGCCGGTCACGACGACTCCGTGCACAGGCAGCCGTGGCCCGAGGCCGACGAGGAGCTGGTGCGGCGCGAGACCGTCGAGCTGCCCGTCCAGGTCAACGGGCGCATCCGCGGGCGTCTCACGATCCCGGCCGACGCCGACGAGGAGGCGGTGTGCCAGGCGGCGCTCGCCTCGGAGCGCGTGCGCTCGCATCTCGACGGGCGCGAGATCGTGCGGACGATCTACATCCCGGGCCGGATGCTCAACCTCGTCGCGCGCTAGGAGACCGCGCGGCGGCCGGGGGCGGACGCCCCGACGTCAGGTACGACTCCCCGCGCCCTCGTCCTCCGAGTCCTCCGGCGCGGCCTCCGGGATCCGCTCGTCGTCGAGGGCGGGCAGTGAGAAGTCGTCGATCACCCCGGCCGGGGGCGGGGGCAGATCGGGCCCCGTCACCCCCGCCGCCGTCGGCCCGCCCACGTCGTCCTGCACCGTCTCCCCGACGGCGCGCCCCACGATGTCGTCCCAGGGCGAGGGATCCGACCGGGGCGCCACGGAGAGCTGCGCGATCCCCGACTCGACCGAGCTGACGAAGGCCTGGAGCTGACGCTCCAGTCGCTGCAGCAGCTCGCGCGCGTAGTCGTCCGCGGCGCGCATCTGCTGCTCGGCGAGGCGGCGTGACTCCTCGAGGCGATCGCGGATGTCGGCGTTGGCGCCGGAGACGCGCTGCTCCAGGCGGGCCTCCGCGTCGCGCGCGATCTCCTGCGCGTCCTGCTCCGCCTGCTTGACGATGGCGTGATCGGAGACGAGGCGCTGGGCCTGCTCCTCCGCGCGGGCGACGATCAGGCGAGCCTCCTCCTCCGCCTCGCGGCGAAGCTGCTCGTGCTCGGCGACGATCCGCTGCGCCTCTCGGATCTCCTGCGGAATCGCCACGCGCATCTGGTCGACGGTATCCAGGAGCCGGCGGCGATCCATCATCACGCGGCTGCCGATGGGCATCCGCTGGGCGCCGCCGACGAGCTCCTCCAGACGGTCGACGAGATGGAGCAGATCCATCTGCGCTCCTCCCCTTCAGCGGCGACGGCCGGGCTGCGCGCCCGCCGCGACACGGCGGCGGCTCGCGCCGGCCCGGCGCATCCGCCGCTACGAACCCGACGCCACGGCGCGCCCGAACTTCTCGTGGAGCGCCGCGGCCACGACGGGTGGAACGTGCTCCGAGACGTCCCGGCCGAAGGCCGCCAGCTCCCGGATGCGGCTTGCGCTGATGAAGAGGTGCTGCACGGCCGTCATCAGATAGACCGACTCGAGGCCGGGCGCCATCTCCCGGTTCATCAGCGCCATGTCGAACTCCGCCGTGAAGTCGGTCACCGCGCGCAGCCCGCGCACGAGGACGCGAGCGCCCTCCTCCCGCGCGGCCTCCACCGTGAGACCCGCATGCGAGCGCACGCGCGCGTTCGGGATGTCGCCCACCGCGTCGGCGAACATCGCCACGCGCCGCTCGGTGCTGAAGAGGCTGTTCTCGCTGTCGGCTACGGAGACGACGACCTCATCGAAGAGGTCGGCCGCGCGGCGGACGATGTCGACGTGGCCGTTCGTCACCGGGTCGAAGCGGCCGGGGTACATCGCGACGATCACAGCGCATCCCCCCTTCGGCGAATGCTCGCCGCATCAGGCGGCATCGCCGCCGCCCGTCCTCCGGTAGAGCGCCACCGCCCCTTCCCCCTGCCGGCGGTCGCGCCAGAGGGGGAGCCCGGCGAGCATCGCCGGAGGCTCGTGGCGCGCCGCGTGCTCCACGGCGAGCAGCGCTCCCTCCGAGAGCGATCCCGCCAGCGTGCGCTCGATGGCGTCCCACGCAGCGGCATCATCATACGGGGGGTCCGCGAGTACCAGCGTGACGGCAGGGGCCGGGGCGGCGCGCCAGCGACCCACGCGGCCGCGCACGACCTGCCCGCGCTCCTCGAGGCCGACGCGCCGCAGATTCTCGCGGGTCGTCAGACATGCGCGCGCGTCCTGCTCGACGAACGTGCATCGGCCGGCACCGCGCGAGAGCGCCTCGATGCCGAGCGCGCCGCTCCCCGCGTAGAGATCCAGCGTCTCGCTCATGTCGACGGCGGCCGCATCGAGCATCGAGAAGAGCGACTCGCGGAGGCGATCCGAGGTGGGGCGCGTCGCCCGCCCCGGCGGCAGGCGCAGCGTCCGCCCGCGGGCCGTGCCCGCGATCACTCGCACGCACGCCCCGCACTGGCCGCTGCGGTCCGGCCGACCACTACTCGTTCCCCGCGGGCC
>VYDC01000253.1 GCA_009843585.1 Chloroflexota bacterium
ATGTAGCCCCGCTCGAGGTCGCCGTTCGCGTCCCAGTCGACGGAGTTGGCGGCGCCTTCGTAGTCGACGTCCCCGCCGTCCCTGATGACGCCGAGCGCGCGTGCCACGCCCTCCGGCCCGGGGAGGATCCGCTCGCCGGGGGCGCTCCCGACGCGGCGCAGCTCGTCGCGGATGGCGAGGCCCGAGACGCTGCCCGCGGCCTCCGCCGCCAGCATGACGGCGACGGCGGCGTCGTAGCTCTCCCTCACGTAGCTCGACTCCGTGCCCTCGCCGTACTCGTCGCGGAAGGCCCGGTCCCAGGCGGCGGCGGACGCGCTCTCGCGCGGGACGGCGCTGGCGGTCCCGTACATGTCGGCGAGCCTGCCGCCCCCGACGGCCGCGGCCAGCTCGGCCCGCCTGAGCGCGTCGCCGAAGACGAACTGGTCGTAGAGGCCGCTCTCAAGCGCCTCGGGGAGAATGACCTCGGCCTCGGGCCGGAAGGTGAGCAGGACGAGCGCCTCCGCGCCGCCCCGCGCGCTCTCCTTGATGAGGTCGATGTAGCTACCTCGGAGCTCGGTCGGGGAGGCGACGAGCACGGCGTTGCCCGTCCAGGCCTGCCCGAAGGCCTCCGCGAGGCCGTTGCCCCAGGCGTCGTCGCGGTATATGACGCCGACGCTCTCGAAGCCCCGCTCGCGCGTGAGCTCGGCCAACGCGGGCCCCTGGGAGACATCGGAGAGGGCCGTGCGGAAGAAGAGGTCGCGGTCCTCGTTCAGCGTGAGCAGGGGAGAGGTGGCCGAGGGGCTCACCACGAGCACGCCCGCGGGCGCCGCGACGTCGACCACCTCGAGCGAGTCCGCGCTGCTGTTGGGACCGATGATGGCGTGGACGCCCTCCTCCTCTATGAGGCGTCGCGCCTCCTCCGCGGGATGGAGGGTGTCCCCCTCGACGAACTCGACCGGACGGCCGAAGACGCCGCCTGCGGCGTTCACGTGCGTGACGGCGAGTTCGAAGGCGCGCAGCCGGTCGAGCGCCGTCTCCGTCCGGGTCTCGCTGCTCACGAGCATCACCCCGAGCCTCAGCGGCGCGACGTCCCCGTCGTCGCCGCAGGCCGCGAGAGCGCCCGCCAGCAGCGAAGCGGCGGCCGTCAGGGTCAGCGCGACGGCCACACGCCGCCTGAAGCCCGTCACGAAGCGATGCCCGACGCTCCCGCGGGCCGCCTGCCGGGTGTCCTCACGGGCGCAGCGGAGGGCCGATGTAGCGCTCGTACCAGCCGGAGGCGAAGAGGTGCTCGCCGCGCCGGACCGCCCACGTGTGCTTGACCTCCTCCCGGCCGGAGGTGGGGTTCAGGAACACGTAGTTCACCCAGCGGCCGTCCTCGGTCGCCGACAGCAGGTCGTCGCCGTAGAAGTAGCCGGTGATGTCGACGCGCTCGCTGGGGTCGCGCCCGCGGATCTCCTCGCGCGGGTGCGCGATGGTGTAGCCGTTCCCGTCTATGACGAAGACGTACCACGGGCCGTCCGTGCTCTCGGGCGTGTTGTAGTAGGCGACGGCCTCCTCCGGCCCCAGCAGCTCGTAGAGCGCCAGGCCCCTCTCCACGAAGGCGACGGTGTACGCCTGCGGATCGGACTTGGGAGGGCCGTCCACGTACCAGCCGGAGCCGAAGATCAGGCCGTCGTGCCGCACGACCCATGACTGCTTCGATTCCGTCCCGCCCGTGGCGGGATTGAGGTAGGTGTAGGGCACCCACGCCCCACCCTCGGTCGCACCCGCCGCGAGCATCCGCCCGACCGGGTACCCGTCCGATCCCTCGATTTCCCCGGCCGTCAGGCCGACGTTCTCAGGGATGGCGGCGTTCGCGACGAGCACGTCGTTCTCGTCGAAGATGAAGACGTACCACTCGCCGTCCACGCTCTCGGGGGAGCTGTAGTACTCGAGGGCCGCCTCGCGGCCGAGCTCGCCGTAGCGCCGTATGGCGTCATCGACGAAGGCCTGCGTGTAGGCCGCGGGATCGGCCGCGGCCGGGCCCGGCCCGGACTCGGGTGAGCCCTCGCCCGAGTCGTCGCCCACCAGCGCGACGACCGCGAGGGCCAGAGCCAGAACGGCGACGCCGAGCGCTATCCCTGAAATCAGTCTCACCAACGTGGAATCCCCTTCCCGGCGCGCCCCGCGCCGTTCCCGGCATCGTCTCCGGCGCACGCTGCGCCGCCAGATCTCGCCGCCTCCGGCACGAGTCGTCATGCCTAAGCCGCGGGTGGCCCCGACCGATCCGGGACGGACCAGCATCCGTCCCTGTGGCGGCAGGCGCACCGGCCCCGGGCTGGCCGCCGGCCTGCGCGGCTCCCTAGTTGGCCCTCGCGGCCGTTCCTGGGCCGCTCGCCGGGCGGCGCTAGCCCTCTTACCGGAGCCGGCGCCGCGCAGGCTGCCCGCAAGCGGAACGACACGCGGGTCCAGCCCTGAGAGGGTGTATCAGCCTCGAACCGCAGCGTCCATATGAGGGGGATATCAGGCCCGCACGCGGGGGAGAGGGTCGACGGATGGGCACCACTCAGAAGCCGCGAGTCCGGTTCGTGCCCTCAGACGCCACCGGCCGCCCGTTCCAAGCGACGAGCCTCCGTCCGAAGCAGCCGGCTCGCGCAGCGCTTGTCCTCGAGGGACCGTCGAGGCGGTTGGCTGGGTACGGTCCGTCCGGCAAGAACGGGAACGAGCGACGCCCGTCAACGGGCCGGGAGGGGCTTCACCCGATCTTCAAGCCAGCCCGCCAACTCTGAGAACCGGAACGCGTTCGTGTCGAAGAGCCGCATGAAGAACTGGTGGGCTTCCAGGTCATCACAGTCGATGAAGTGGCCGTTCGCTCTCACGAATACGTCAGTGACGAAGAAGGCCACGCGCTTGTTCCCGTCCACGAAGGGATGGTTCACGGCAAGGCTCTCCATGAGCGCCGCTGCCTCCTCGACCAGGCTCCCGTAGTACCCGAGCTGGGGCCGCATCACGGCAGCGGCGAGGGCGCCCTCATCACGGATCCCGACAGTGCCGCCGAACTCATCGATCAGCACGACGTGCATGGCCACGACTTCCTCGATGGTCGGGAAGTCGTGGGTCACCGAGCGAGGAGCTCACCGAGGAGTCGGTGTCGCTCCACGCTCGCCCGGAAGTGCTCCATCACCTCCGGCCGGACCGCTTGCCGGGCCTTCTCCTCGAGGTAGCCCCGCATCGCGTCTTCGAGCACGGCCTGAAAGTGGCGCCCTTCTTGCCGGGCAGCCGCCCGCAGCGCGGCCAGCAGCTCGGGCGATGCCTGGCTGGAGAACTTCTCGCGCGTCTCAGCCATGGCTCCCTCCCCACAGGTGCTGGCTCCCATTGTCACGCTGGAGGATCCGGTGTCAAGAACCATCTTGATGCCATCCTCACGAACCGCGAGCCGGCCGGGGGGATGCGTCACCCACCTCTGGGGGAGCTCCGAGGCCTGATCAGTCGCGGGGCTGCCGTCCCCCGGGGCATCCGAGCTCATGTGGCGCCCCCACTTTCCCCCCGGCCGCTGGACGGGTCCGGCGGGCGCGTGCTACTCGTCGGCGACGACTGAGAAGCGGCTGCTGTCGCTGCGACCGAACACCTCCGGGAAGTAGGCCTCCTGGGCGCGCGCGGGGGCGACGAAGAAGTCGCCGGGGGTCGTGGCGCGCGCATAGTAGACGTACTCGTGGACGCCCCGCGGGAGGCGGTCCGCGAGCAGGACCACGCGGTCGTCGCGCAGATGCACCTGGTCCCACGGGCTGTAGTACCAGCGGTACCAGGGCGCGAAGTCGGACGGGGCGCCCGCGAGCCTCGCCTGCCTCTGATCCTCGTCCAGCTGCTGGCGCACCCGTGCCGAGACGACGGCCAGCTCCGGGTCGATCGGCTCGAGGCCGGCAGGCAGGAAGTCCTCGACACGCGCGAACAGCCGGTCGGCCGACGCCACCACGGTCACGGTCACACGCACGATGTCGCCCGGCGAGGCGCTGGTGATGACCCGCCCCGGGTCGTCCAGAAGGGTGTAGCGGTGCGAGACGGCGAAGCCGCGATTCAGCGCGCCGATGTGCCGGGACGGGGTCACGTAGCGCAGGTTGAGGCCGTAGTACATCCGCCCCTCGCCGCCGGCCTCGCGCTCGAGATGCACCCGGCTCACCTCGCCCGGCGGCAGCTCGTCCAGGGGGACGGCGACGGCCTCGGCGTAGTCGCGCTGCGGCACGTCGAAGCGGCCTGAGAGCAGCAGCCGCGTGTTGAGCAGCACCCGGTAGTCGTAGGCGCCGCGGGTCTCGCCCGTCAGCGCGGCGACGGCGCTGAGCGAGGCCATGCCCTCCGCGCGCTCGACCGACGTCCCCCAGCGGCCGCCCGAGCGAGCGGTGACCAGCCAGCGGATCGTCTCGTCGATGAGCGGGTGGCCCGGGTCGACGCCGGCGAGGGCCCGCAGGACGAGGGCCGTGGCTCGCACGCTGCCGTTGTGCATCGAGCCCGCGATGCGTTCGTCCTCCCAGTGGTTCCCGTTGGCGCTGGCGATCGCCGCAGCGCTGAGGTCGTTGATGAGAATGCGCACGGCCTCGTGGCCCGCCTCGTGCCCGCCGGCGAGGAGGCCGAGCAGCAGGTAGGCGCGGCCCCAGCTGGTGAGGCTCGCGCGGTGCTCATCGAGGAGCCCCTGCAGCAGGGGAGCCTGCTCCCCTGCGACCGCGGCGGCGTCGCTGCCGCCCGCCGCAACGCTCGCAAGGGCGTAGAGCAGGAAGGCGTGCTGGTCGGGGTTGCCCGGCCGCTCGATGTCGGTCTCCCGCTCAACGAAGCCGGTGATCAGCCCGCCCGCGCGGTCGTACACGTACCGCGGGATCGCGTACCCGGCGCCGCGCGCCTCGCCGAGGGCGAACAGCACCCACCCCGTCACCCACATGTCGGTCCGCGTGCAGCCGCGGCACCACGCCCAGCCGCCGCCGCGCTGGAGCCCCACGAGGGTCTCGATGTCCGTCTCCAGCTGGGTCGCCCGCGCCTCCGTGAGGGCGCCGGCGCCCGCGCGCTCAACCGCCACGGTCGCGACGATGCGGCTGGCGATCTCGACGATCGACTCCCCGTCGCTCGGGGAGAAGTGGTGGAGCTCGGCGTCGAGCGCGCCGATGAGCGAGGCCTCAACCGACAGCTCGAGCGAGCCCCTGTCCGTGATCGCATAGTCCGGGAGGTAGAGCGCCTCGACGGCCGGCGTCTCCTCGACGACGCCCCCCGTCGCGACCGTCTCCGGGGTCACGTCGAGGTGCACCGGGATTAGCAGCTCGGCGGCGTCGGCGGCGCCGCCGCTCGCGGTCGCCAGGAAGCGGACCGTCGCCGTGCCCTCATCGAGGGCGCGCGCGGGCCACGCGAACAGGGCGGAGCGCCCCGGCTCGACCCGCCGCGTGAGCGCGGCGTCTCTGTCGAGAACCACGCCCTCGGCCTCGATCGCGACCGTCACGTCGCGCACCTCGGCGGTGCGGTTGTGCACCAGGGTGCGCAGCATCAGCTCGTCGCCGACGCGGAGGAAGCGGGGGAGGGCCGGCCGCACGAGCAGCGGCTGCGAGACGAGCAGCTCGCTCTCGCCCTCGCCGACCCTCGTCCCGGGACCGACCGCCCGTGCCCGGGCGCGCCAGGTGGTGGCGTTGTCCGGCAGCGCCAGCTCGAAGCTCGCCTTCCCGTCGGGACCGGTGCTGAGCCGCCCGATCCACAGCGCCGTGTGCCGGAAGTCGGAGCGCAGGTGCGGGCCGGGCGCGGCACCGGCCGGCGGGGGGTGACGGTCCCCCTCCGGCGGCCCGGCGTCGTCCATGGCGTCGCCGTCGTAGAGGCCGTCGTCGTGTCTGGGGGCGTCACGGCTTCTGGGCGCGAGCGACGACGCCGTCCGCACGCCGAGCGCGCGCTCGTACCAGAACGCGCCGAGGCCGTCCGGCCCGAGGTCGGCCGCCAGCGCGAGCACCGCCTCGTCGACGATCGCGACCGAGACCTCGGCCTCGGTGCCCCGGCCCTCGGAGTCGGTGACCTCCACCTCGTAGCGCACGGTCTCGCCCGGCGCGGCCCGATCGCGCTCCGGCTCGACACGCACGTCGAGCTCGACCGCAGCCGTCGAGACCGGCAGGTTGACGTAGCCGACGCGGAACTCGGGACGCGGGTTCTCCCCCCGGGGCGGGAGGTAGAGCAGCACGCCGACGTAGACGTTGGGGACGTGCCCGGCGTCGATGGGGATGTGCAGCACCTCGCTGTTGGTCTCGAAGCGGCGAACCTCGCTCTCCAGCACGCGCCCCCGCTCGATCGTCACGAGGCCCGTCGCGCCCGCGAAGGGCGCCGGCACCAGCACCTCGGCGACGTCGCCGACCTCGTAGCGGTCCCGGTCGGCGACGAGCTCGATGAGGTTGTCGTCGCGCGGCCGCCAGCTCGCGTGGTCCCTGCCGCTCACCCAGAGGTAGCGCTCCGCGCGCGCCACGCGCCCCTGCCCGTCGACCGACTCCGCCACGAGCCGGTACTCGCCGGTCGCGAGGGGCGTGTATGCGACCGACGCCTCGCCGCGCTCATCGGTCGTGGCGGAGAGCACCCCGATCTCCGTGTCATGCGGCACCCCCTCGCGGTAGTCGCGCGCGAGGATCCGCACGGTGATCGGCCGGTGCGGCGCGGCGCGGCCGCCGGTGTCGACGCTGACGAGGTGGATGGCCTGGGGCCTCCCGGCCGCCGCGACGTACGAGTCGGTCCTGATGCCCGCGTACCACGTGGCCGGGTGGACGGTGACCTCCGTGCTGCTCGCCACGGCCTGCGCGTTCCGGTCCGTGACCGTCGCGCTGATCGTGAAGCGGTGCGTGCCCTCGCCGGGCTCGAGGGCGGCGGGCGCGTGGAACCGCGCGAGCCCCGAGCCGTCGGTCTGCGCGGTGCCGCTGGCGCGGAGCGGCCGCCCCTCGCCCCGGTCGTACCGCGAGAACGAGTAGCCCTCGTAGCCCTCGGCCAGGAAGCGCGTCGGCGAGGCCAGCGCCGCCCACGAGACGGCCGCGTCGGCGACGGGGGGGCCGAAGTAGAAGCGAGCCCGCGCCTCGACGGGGATCTGCTCGCCCGCGACGACATCCGTGCGCGAGGCCTCGGCCTCGACCGCGAACTCGGGCACGCGGAACTCCGCGACCGTGAAGGTCGTCGCGGCGATCTGCCCGCGCCGGCCACCGGGGATGCGGATCCGGTACGTCCCGGGCGCCGCATCCGCCGGCAGGACGAGCTCGCCGGCGAACGCTCCGAGCTCGTCGGCCTGCGCGGTCACGTCCGGGGGAGCGTGGGACGGGCCGCGGACCTCCAGGCTCAACGCCCGGCCGGGACCGGGGAGGGAGTAGGCGGCGTCGTCCTCGGCGCGCACGACGCCCCCGTAGTGGACGGTCTCGCCGGGGCGGTAGATCGGCCGGTCGGTGTAGAGATGGCCGTGCAGCTCCGGGAGGGACTCGGAGACAGGCACGCCGGGCGCGTGCAGGGATCTGTCGCCGTCCCACCAGGTCACCGCCACGCCGGTGCGCCCGCCCTCGACGATCCGGACGAGGTAGTCCGGGTAGGAAACGCGGTCCGGTCCGCTCGCCGCGGCGATGGGGAAGCGCGCGAGGCCGTCCGCGTCGGTGGTCGCCCGCTCGGGCGGGCC
>VYDC01000219.1 GCA_009843585.1 Chloroflexota bacterium
CTCGCCGCGGCGCTTCAGTTCCGCATACCGGCCCGCTCGTGGCACCTAGGCGGGGACGCTTCTCTCGCCCGGCTTCCCGGCCAGGCCGAGGCGGAGTGCGACGTACCGGACGGTGCTGGGGGAGACGTCGACCTCGTAGGCGATGGCGCGGTAGGAGGCTCCTGCCTTCAGCAGCTCCTCGATGCGCGCGTCCCGGGGCGCGGCCGCGGCCCGCTTGCTGGCGCTCCCGCGACGTCCACCCTCGGCCTGGCGTTGCCGCCGGCAGCGGGGGCACAGCCCGAAGCCGTGCTCGAGGTAGCTGTAGGTGTCGTCGCAGCCCTCGGCGGCGCAGGTAACGTGGCCTTGTGGGATGTTTTCAGACATGCGACTACCCGTGTGCAGAGTACCCCGTACGGGGTACTTTGTACATAGACCTACCGGAGCGCGGCGACTATCAACTCGGGGTGGAAGCGGGCGAGGTAGCGCACCGCGTCCTCGAGACAGTCTTCCTTGACGTCGAACGCTTGCTTGGACGACAGGACGTCGGTCGCCGCCGGCGTGCGGGCGGGTCCCGCGTGCCAGCGGTAGGTCTTGTTCTCCAGCTCGATGGTGAGCCACTCGATGTGGGGGAACGGCGTTTGCGTGGCCATGGGCTACTCCTTCCTCGTATCTCCGAGGATCGTGATGGGCATGACGTCATGCCCTGGTTCGACTTGGCGCCACAGCGTCGGCTGGCGGGAGCCTCGGCGGATGGCTTTGCTCACGTAGAGGGGCGGCGGGTCGTAGAGCCGCTCGCGGCGGCCGTGCCGCTCGAGCTTCCGGAGGAGCTCGGCGCCCAGCAGCTTGACCAGGCGAGCCGAATGCGGCGTCCGCGGCCGCTGTTCGGACCAGGCGTTGCGGGCGAGCTCCAGCTCGAAGCGGTGCAGGTCGATGTGGTTCAACACGACGTGCCCGTAGGGCCGCTCGAGGCCGTACGCCGGCATCAGGACGTCGGCCGTTCGACGATGCGCGAGCGCGAGTCGACCTTGAGCTCCCAGGCCTCCTCCTCGGTGACGCGGCGCGACCAGCCCGCCGGCAGGGTGTTGAGGGCGTTCGCGAGCTCCTTCGCGGTCCAGCCGAGGGCCTCGGAGAGAGCCCGGTAGGTCGTCGGGCCGTGCTCGTCGATGTACGCGGTGACCTGGTCTCCCTTCGTCGGGCCGCGGGCGGCGTCGTCGGAGCTGCGCATCGCCTCCTCGATGAGGTCCGGGCCGTACCCGGGCACGGCCGTGTAGGTCAGCGACTGGTCGCCCTTCATCACGACCCGGAAGCCGCCCTCGAGGGAGATGCGCAGGTTCTCCTTCGTGCGCGCCAGGATGCGCGGCCGCTCGGGATCGGCGTGGTCGACCTCGACGCTCATCACGATGCGGGGGACGGCCCGGTGGGCGCTGCCGCCGCGGCCGCGCTCGCGCACGGTGCCTCCGCGCGAGTACTTGCGCGTGTGCATCAGCACCAGGGCGGCGATGTCGTGCTCCTCGCAGAGCTCGGCGAGCTCGCTGAGCGCCACGGTGATCTGCTGGTTCTTGATCTCCTCGATGTCGTCGAAGGATGCGTAGTGCGCCCAGGTGTCGAGCACGACCAGGTCGGGCGTGGGGATGCGCTCGTGGTGGGCCATCCACTCGACCTGGCCGAGCGCGCGATAGAAGCCGTCCGCCTTCATCCGGAGGACGCGTGGGAGGTGCGCCTTGTTCGCCTGCAGATCGCGCGCCGTGGTGTAGGCCCAGGGCGACTCGCCGGCGTAGTGGGCGACGAGGATGCCGGTCTCGCCTTCGCGGTCCTGGTCGCCCGGCCAGCGCGCCCGCTTCCTCGAGGCGACGCTGACGAACCAGTTGGCGATCGCCGACTTCCCGCTCCCCTCGTCGCCGTCGAGCATGTGCACCATCCCGCGGGCGATCCAGCCCGGCCAGATCCAGCGCGGCTCCAGCGGGTCGGTGTGCTCGAGCACCATCTCGCCGTTGGCGAAGGCGTCCGGCGCCGGCGGGATGCGACGCCGGTTAGCTGTCACCGGTGAGCCTCCGGAACACGGCTTCGTCGCGATCGAGCTGGGACGGCTGAGCCGGCTTGTGCCGAGCTTGTGCCGACGTCGTCTCGCCGCGTCTCCAGCCGTCGTCTCGTGAAGGCTCGGGCCGTCTCTACGGAAGCTCGGGCCGGCTCTCCGGAAGCTCGGGCCGGCTCGGGTCGTTGTCGGCTGGCGGCTGCGGTGGCCAGGGCGCCGCGGCTGGAGTCGGCTCGGCGTGTCTCGCCAGGGCTCGCTCGGCTGCCTCGTAGCTCGTGGGGACGCCGTTCAGGAAGTCGGGGCCGCGGCACCAGGAGGACTCGATGCCCTCGATGACGGCGAGCCGGCGCCCGTCGATTGCGCAGCTGCGGCATCGTCCGCAGGGGCGCCCTCGGTCTTCGTGCGGGTCCACGGACCTGATGCATACCGCCCCCCCCCCCGCTGTGTCAAGCAGTTGGATACAAACGAGTGTTCGTAAACCTGGGACGCCCCGTGAAAAGCGCAGGTAGTAGTAGTTCTATGCCTGACAGTCGCCCCCTAAACGAAGCTGCTAGTAGACAACTCAATTACCGTACTACTACTTACGATGACACGGGTAAAGGGTTGACATAACCGGCGAGAGTCGGGCAGTGTGGATCACCCCATGAAAGCCGTCCTGAAGTGGCTCGCGAGCCTGTCGCTAATCGAGCGGGAGACCACCTCGACAGAGACCAAGGTGGTGCGCGTGAAGTTCGGAGTGGTGGTCGCGATCGCGCTGTCGATCGCGGCCCTCGTGATCGTGTTGACGCCGGCGGCGAGAGACCACTGCATCCAGCTGGTCGAGACCGTCGTGCACGGCGATGCGGAGGTGGTCCAGGAGACCGTCCGCACCATCGTCGGCGACGAGGAGGCGGAGGCTGAACCGCGGGAAGCGGTGGGGCCGGTCTACGACGCGGCACCGGCGGAGGTCCAGGCGGCGATCGCCGAGTTCTTCCCGCGGGACGAGTGGGAGAACGCCGCGGCGATCGCGTTGTGTGAGTCCGGCTTCCGCCTGGACGCGCACAACCTCTCCGACATCGAGGACTCGAGGGGCCTGTGGCAGATCAACGTCCGCGCGAACGCGGACATGCTGGAGTACGACCTCTGGTCGGCGCGCGGGAACGCGCACGCGGCCGCCATCATCTTCGAGCGCCAGGGGTGGGCCGCGTGGAAGCACTGCGCGACCGGCCTCGGGCTGATCAAGGAGCTGAGCCATGACCGAGCCCTTCAGGCTGCCTGAGCGCCGCCCGACGGCGGCGGAAACGACCGCCGACGATCTCTACGCCGCGGCGGTGATGGTCGCCGACCAGGCGATCGAGGTCCTCGACACCGGGGAGGCGCTCGTCGAGCTGGCCGTCACGGCCGCGCGCGACGTCGTGGACGTCTTCCGGGCGTCGCTGTACTTCGTACACGTCTGCAACCGCTACGTGCAGACGACGCTGCGCAGGACCGTGCGGTAGGTGGGGAAGCCCTGGACGGCCGAGGAGACGGCGGCCCTCGAGGCCGCCTGGCGAGCGCCGGAAGCTGCGCTCGTCGATCGGGACGCGTTCTGCGCCGCCTTCGCCAAGGCGAGCGGCCGCACCGAGAACGGCGTCCGTCTCAAGCTCCAGAGGATGGGCCTCCTGCGGGCGTCCCGCGGGAGCTCCGCGAGCGAGCCGGCGGAGCCCGCTCCCGAGCCGCAGCCGGCTCCGGAGCCGACCCCCGAGCCGGTGGTTGACCCTCAGCCGCCGGTTCCGGACACTCCGCCCGCGGCGGACCCGGACCCGGCGCCGTGGGGCGACGTCGGGCCGGTACCGCCCGTCTTCAGCCAGGACCCGCTTCCTCCTTCCCCGGGCGAGACACCCCCGCAGCCGGCCGCCGATCCGTTGGCGCCGCCGGCGGCGCCCTTGCCCGGGGGAGCGGGTCCAGGACTCACGGTGGGGATGGTGGCCGAGGGCCTGAAGGCGATCTGCGGCATGCTCAGCGCCGTCACCGGCGCCGGCGACGCCGGCAAGCTCACCGACCAGGAGGCGGCCGCCTACGCGGAGGGGATGCATCCCTTCCTCGAGCGCTGGGCGGGCTCCACGACGTCGGACCCGGCGAAGCTTGTCTTTGTCACCACGGCGGCGTCGCTGGCCATGAACAAGGGGACGGTGTACTACGCCGCCTACCAGGCGCAGCACGCGCAGGCCGCCCTGCCGGCGCCACAGCCACAGCCCTCCGAGGGGCAGGGCGACCAGGCATCGAGGAGCGACGACGCGGAACCCTCGGCCGCCAGTCGATCGGCTTCGATGCCTGGTCCTCCTGCGGGTATGATGACGGTCGCCCCCGGAGACGACCAATGACTGAGGCCGCGGCCCGCCGGCTTCTGCAGCCGACGTGGGAAGAGCGCACGGGCGTGACGACCTGCAGCAGCTGCTTCCTGCTCGCCGCGAAGTGGTTCACCGACGGCCGCCGCGACCTCTGCTTCACCTGCGCGATCGAGGAACTGGGGGGCGCCCTTGCCGGGTAGCGAGAGGCGCAGCTTCGCGCTCGAGCGCACGATGGTGGTGGGGGGCACGGGCTCCGGCAAGACGGAGCTCGCGGCGTATCTCACGCGCGGCTGCAGCCGGCTCATCGTGATCGACACGAACAAGGTCCTGGGCGGCCTCGTCGGCGCTCAGCTCGTGCACGATCCGGAAGAGGTGACCTTCCGCTCGCGCCAGGTGTGGCAGCCGCCGCCCGGGCTGCCGACGAAGGTCCTCCTCGAGATGGTCGACCGCCTCTGCCAGCGCGGCATGGAGGTCGGCGACTTCATGGGCTTCATCGACGAGCTCGCGTCGGTCTCGACGTCGCAGACGATCCCGCCCTGGCTGGCCGCGTGGCTTCGCCAGGGCCGTGCGCACCGCATCGGGATGATCTACTGCACGCAGCGCGACGTCGGGGCGAGCAATCCGGAGTTCTTCGCGCAGGCTCAGCACCTCTACGTGGGGCACTCGACGAAGATGTCCCTCGAGACGCTCCGGAAGCGCGTCGACCACGTCGACCGCGCGACGACGCTCGGCTACGCGAGCGGCCGCTTCCTGTTCTACGAGAACATGCAGCCTCCGCCGCGGCTCGTGGGGCCGGTTCCCCTGGGCAGCATCCGCCGCGCGGCGTGACGCTCGAGGCGCGGCGCTATCCCCTCACGCCGGCGCAGGTCGCGCAGCTGCAGGCGGAGGCCTCGACCATCGCCGAGGTCTTGATTCTCACCCTCTCAGCACCTAACATAAGTGGCGTCAGGCGGAAGCTCCTGGCTGGGGCCGTGTCAGCGGCCATCGAGGGGGAGCTTTCCGATCCCGAGGGCCTCATAGGACGCATCGTCCTGCTGGCGCGAGAAAGCGCAGCACTCCTCGACAGGGTGCAAAAGGCCTCGGTGGATGAACTTCGAGACGAACCTGATCCTGCAGGCGATCGGCGCGACGGTGGGCGTGGCCCTGGCGCGCACGATCGTCCAGCGGACGCCTAGCCTCGGCCCGCTCAACAGCGACATGGCGGCCGGCGGCGCCGCCCTCGCCTACCTCGCCTGGACGGGCTCCCCGGACGGCTCCATGGGAGCCATCCTGGACGGCTTCGCGATCGGCATCACGGCCTCGGTGGGCGCTCGCTTCGTCCCCCAGGTCCTGAGCTAGAGGGGGGGAGGCCGGCATGGTCCAGACTCTCCGCAGCTACGACTACGAGATCGCCGACCGCACCGTCGACATCGACGGCGGCTCCAGCCGCACGATCCTGACGGTGCCCGCCTTCGGCGACATCCGCTACTGGACCCTCGGGCTTACCGAGGACGCTCCGGACAGCGGCGGCACGAAGCGGGCCGGCGCGCGCATCAGCCAGGCGATCGACCAGATCACCCTGACCAGCGCCCGCGGCGTCCAGCTCTGGCAGATGAACGGCGCCCAGCTGGAGCGCATCGCGAACCAGCTGGACATGGCCGGCGAGAACATCGACGCGCCCGAGCCCGGCGACGGGGCCGCGGTCGACTGGTTCCGGATCCTCGAGTTCCCCGTGAACGCGCTCCACCTCGTCGGCGCCGCCGGCACGGACGCGCGCCTGGAGATCGAGTGGGCGACGGTCAGCAAGCTCTACTCCTCGGCTCCGACCGCGGGGAAGACGACCATGCGCCTGCGCGTGCGCGCGGCCTACCTCCCGAGCGACGGGAAGATGGCCAGCCGCTTCATCCGGATCACGCGCGTGAACGCGGACTCCGCGAGCTCGCCCGGGTTCGACATCGGGCGCGAGCTGCCCGAGCTCGAGCACATCTTCTGGACCTTCCTCATGAAGGCCGACGACGTCGCCGCGGCGAAGCAGCTCACCGACGCGCGCCTGACGGGCGTCACCTTCGAGCAGGACCGGCGCGTTGTGCTCGCGGGCGCGGCTCCGAAGGAGCTGTTCATCCCGCAGGACAAGATGGCGCGGCGCGACGGGCACCGCGACGGCGAGTTCCGGCTGCGCATCCCGCAGTACCGGAAGGCTCCGGACTCCCGCCTGCAGGTGGAGGTCTCGACGGCGCTGTCGTTCGACCTGGTCAACATCACCGATGGCGGTGCGTACCGGGACAAGAGCAAGAAGTAGCCGATGGCCTTCGGTGACGATTTCTTCGCGGCCGTCCTGGGGGGGCGGAAGCCTCCGCCTCCCCCGAAGCCGTCGCGGCCGAAGCGGCCGCGGCCGCCGGTGCTCGTCTTCGAGCCGGGCCCGGTCACGCCGCCGGCGCCGAAGCCGACGCGGCCGAAGACGACGCCCCTCACCTTCACGCCTGGTCCCGTGACGCCTCCGGTGGCGAAGCCGGAGCGTCCGGAGACGACGGCGATCCCGATCTTCATCCCGAGGGTCGTCGAGGAGCATCCGGACGTCGAGGTCACCAGCGAGGCGTCTCTCGTTGTCAACGAGCAGGACGCCGAGGAGATCCTCGAGGCGGCGGAGGAGGGTGACGACGGCGCCATCGTCGAGCTGCTCGAGGAGGAGTCCGCCGACCCGCCTCCGACGACGTCGGGCGGCGACGCGCTGACCATCTTCATCCCCACCGTGGTGGCGGAGCATGAGGTGGTCGACGTCAAGAGCGACGCGTCCCTGGTCCCGAACCCCGAGGACTCGGAAGAGGTCCTCGAGGCGGCGGAGGAGGGTGACGACGACGCCATCGGCGAGATCCTCACGGATGACGACGTCGAGCTGCCGCCGGCGGAGGGGGGCGACGCGCTGGAGATCTTCCTCTCGGAAGACATCCTCCTGCATCCGGACGTCGAGCTGACGGACCCGGCCGAGCTCGTCCCCAACCCCGAGGACTCGCGCGAGATCCTCGAGGAGGCGCGCGACGTCGCGGCCGACGCGGCCGCGGACGGCGAGGACGAAGACGACTCGCTGCTGCTGGCGCTGATCAACGCGCTCGATGGGAGCGACGACGCCGGCGTCACGATCGACGAAGGCGACGAGGGCGACCTCACGATCGAGGGC
>VYDC01000101.1 GCA_009843585.1 Chloroflexota bacterium
GAACTGGGGTGCCCGGACTGCCCAGCTTCACGACGCCAGGGATGGGTTCGTGCCCCTGACTTTCGGCCGGTCTCTCCATGTCGCGATGCTGCGGCTCGCGACGCAATACGTTGAGGTCCGGGGCAGCGGCCAATTCGGCAAGGACGGCGAGTGGACGAGCGTTCACGTCAACCAGTTGAACGAGACTCGCTCATCGTCGGAGCCCTTCGACCTCGACTCGTTCCTCAACGAGCCTGACCCGAAGATCTTCGACCAGGACAAGATCGTCACGATCGACTTGCCGGACGAAGAGTGGGAGGCGTTCGACCGCGCAATCCGCGCGGGCCGTGAGGCTTGATGACGACAGCCCGCTCCCTTGTCGTCCTCGACACCTCGGTCGTCTCGCTGTTCCTGCGTGATGCCGAAGAAGCTGCGTACTACCGAAGCGAGATCGACGGTCTGCGCGCGGTGATCTCGTTCCAGACCAGAGAGGAAGCCCTGTTCGGAGCGATCCGCGGAGGGTGGGGCGCGAGGCGCCTGAACACCCTTCAGCAACACCTCGATCAATACGAGATGGTCGGCGCTTCGATCGAGCTGGTCGATATCTCGGCCAACTTGCGCGCTGAGAGAGAGCGGGCCGGCCGAAGGCTGAATACCGCCGACGCGTGGATAGCGTCGACCGCCATCATGCTGGACTGCCCGCTCGCATCGCATGACGGCGACTTCGCCGGGATCCCAGACCTCCAGATCATCCGGACGCCTTCGTCATGACCTCTGTGCCAATCTCAACGAACTCAACCTCGCCGAGAACCCGCTCCCCCAATCCGCCACGGGCGAGCAACGGCCTCGAGACAGCCGGGCAACTGAGATGAACCGCGCATGAGCTCTTCGAAGCACCACGAACGGTGGCGGCTCGCTCTCCTTGGGACCTCGAGCGACGACTGAGCGGCTGCATCTCGCGCCATGCTCGATCTGCACCGTTGACAGCGCCGAGGCTATGCTCGGCCGACGATGGGCGCGAAGCTGTACCGCAACTGCACTGGGGCGGGTGGTCCGTCCTTACGCACAGCTGAACATTCATGCCGATGTTCGTGCAGTGGTAGTCAGTCACCCCCGTCCACGGGCGGTCTGAGGGCGCGATCGGCAGCGTTGCCTCGACCGTGACCTCCTCGCGAGAGGTCGATACTCGACTTGCATAAGCCCGGATGGCAGCTGGTCCCGTCATCGCCGGCGCGCCGGCCGACACCACGTTCGCCAGCGTGGTCTTCGCCACGCACGAGGGCTCCGTCAGCTATTCAACGCGGGCGAGGCCGCGAGCCCGGGGCACCACGAGCGCGTCGCTCGCCAGCACACGATCCACTACTGTGGGGCGCGCGGACACGAGCCGGACGTGAAGGCTCACGACCGAAGCGGCCCCGACGCGGCGTCAACGACCGTGCACCAGAGGGCGACCGATCACGGGTGCGGGATGGGACTCGGCACATGAACGGCAGCAGCGCGGGCGGAGAGAGCGCGCCGACAGGCGACCTGACGATGGCGCCCGACCAGATGCTGGACCTCGCGCGCAGGGCGGCGGAGCTCCTGGTGGAGCGGGACGGGAGCCTCGCGGCGGGAGGTGCGTGGGACGGCGAGTTCGGCGAGGGGCTCGCGCCCCTGCTCATGGAGGACCCGCCGGAGGAGGGCCGGCCAGCGGGTGACGTGCTGGAGCGGGCAGCGCGCGAGATCCTCCCCTACGCCGCCCGCCTCGATCATCCGCGCTCCTTCGGGTTCATCCCCACGGCGCCCACCTGGCCCGGCGTCATCGCCGACTTCGTGGCGGCCGGGTACACCATCAACGTAGCGACCTGGCTGACCGCGAGCGGCCCGAGCCAGGTCGAGCTGGCCGTCATCGAGTGGTTCCGGCGCTGGCTCGGCTATCCCGAGGGAGCGGCCGGGCTCTTCACGAGCGGAGGCTCAGCCGCCAGCGTCGACGCCCTCGTGGCGGCGCGGGAGGCGGCCGGCCACCCGGAGCGCGCCACAGTGTACGTGAGCGATCAGGCCCACATCGCGCTCAGGCGCGCCGCCATGGTCGTCGGCGTCAGGGCGGAGCACACGCGCACGATCCCGACCGACGAGAGCTTCCGGCTGGACATGGAGGCGCTGAGGCGCACGGTCGCCGCGGACCGCGCCGCCGGACTGCACCCGATCGCCGTCTGCGCCAACGCGGGGGCGGGGAGCACGGGGGCCGTCGACCCCCTCGAGGCGCTGGCGGACTACTGCGAGTCGGAGGGGATCTGGCTGCACGTGGACGCGGCGTACGGCGGCTTCGCGGTGGTGACCGAGGAGGGGCGGCAGCTGCTGCGCGGGATCGAGCGGGCCGACTCCGTGGGGCTGGATCCGCACAAGTGGCTCTTCCAGCCATACGAGGCGGGATGCCTGCTGGTGAAGGACGCGAGCACGCTCGAGAACGCGTTCGCCATCCGGCCCGACATCCTTCAGGACACGATCTGGGGCGCGAACCATCCGAACTTCACCGATCGCGGCCTTCAGATCAGCCGCTCGTTCCGGGCCCTGAAGGTCTGGATGTCCGTCCAGGTCTTCGGGATGGCGGCGTTCCGGCGGGCCATCTCGAAGGGCATGGAGCTGGCCGCCCGGGCCCAGGAGCACGTCGTCGCGAGCCCGGTCCTGGAGAGCCTGAGCCCCGGTTCGCTGGGAGTCGTCTGCTTCAGAGTGAACCCGACGGACGTCGAGGTCGGGGAGACCACCGTGGAGAGGGTCAACCGGGCCGTGCTCGCACGCGTCTTCTGGGAGGAGCCCGCGCTGATGTCCTCGACGCTGCTGAACGGGACGTTCGCTCTCCGGCTCTGCATCATCAACCACAACACTGCCTGGGACGACGTGCGCGCGACCCTGGAGGCAATCGAGCGGTTCGGGCGCGAGGCGCTCGCTGCGGAGACGGCCCCGCAGTAGGCGGATCGCGCACGGCCCCAGCAACCGGGGGGATCCGCGCGCACGCGCCACATCGCCGGGGCGCTCTAGCTGCTGGTTATCGGCATCGGGGCGCTTGTACGGACCCTCGCTTCAGGATGTACAATCTGCAAGTTCTACCTGCAGTCTGTTCCGGAGGCAATACGATACTACTGTGATCGAGCGCGACATCACGAAGCGGCTGACGACGCTCTTTGGGCAGTACCCGTTCGTGACCGTCACAGGCCCGCGCCAGTCCGGCAAAACGACGCTGTGCCGTGCCGTCTTCCCCGACTTGCAGTACACGAACCTAGAGGCGCCCGACCGGCGTGACTTCGCCGAGTCGGACCCGCGGGGCTTTCTTGCACAGCTGGGCGACGGCGCGATCATCGACGAGATCCAGCATGTTCCCGAGCTCCTCTCGTACCTCCAAGTCCTCGCCGACGAACGCGGCCGGAACGGGCAGTTCGTGCTCACGGGCAGCGAGCAGTTCCGGCTCTCCGACGCCATCGGCCAGTCACTGGCAGGGCGCACGGCGCTGCTGCGCCTGCTCCCCTTCTCGCTCGCCGAGCGGGAGCGCACGGGCGCGAGCGGGGCGATCGACGACATCATCTACTCGGGGTTCTATCCCCGGATTCTCGACCAGGGACTGGAGCCGCGGCAGGCGCTCGGGGACTACTTCGAGACGTACGTTGAGCGCGATGTGCGCCGGCTGGGCGGCATACGCAACCTCTCGGCGTTCCGGCTCTTCGTCCGCCTCTGCGCGGGACGCGTCGGCCAGCTGCTCAACCTGAGTTCGCTCGGGTCCGACGCCGGCGTCTCCCACACGACGGCGCGCGAGTGGCTCACCATCCTCGAGACGAGCTACGTCGTCTTCCAGCTGCCGCCGTTCCACGCCAACATCCGCAAGCGCCTGGTCAAGTCGCCGAAGCTCTATTTCTACGATGTGGGGCTGGCCGCCTACCTGCTCGGCATCGAGAGCGAGCAGCAGGTGGCGACGCATCCGTTGCGGGGGGCGCTCTTCGAGAACGTGGTGGTGGCGGAAGCGCTCAAGCACCGCTTCAACCAGGGGCTCCAGCCGAACGTCGCCTTCTTCCGCGACTCCCGAGGCCTCGAGTGCGACCTCCTCTACGAGACCGGCAGCGGCGTTCGGGCGATCGAGATCAAGTCAGGAGCGACCGTCGCCTCCGACTACTTCACCGCGCTCAACCGTGTCGGCGAGTTGCTCCCGGCCGTCTCCGGCAAGGCCGTCGTATACGGAGGCACCGACAGACAGCGCCGCAGCGACTGCGAGGTTGTGCCGCTGTCCGGACTGACCAGCGTGCTCGGTCAGGATGGGGGCGGCACATGAGCTCGGACCTCTCGGGCGACGGCACTCCCGCGACCGAGCGCCTGCGGGAACTCCAACGCCTCCGCGACAGCGGTCTCATCACCGGCGAGGAGTTCGAGACACATCGCTCCCGCATCCTCGACGAGGTCGTCGGCCCGGGCGCTGCACCGGGTGCGGCGGGCTCCCGGGGGGAGCGGCCCGCCGGCGACGCGCGGCCCGAGCCCGAGAGCCTCGCCGGGACGCCCGCGGCGATCGACGCCCTGCTCGGCGCCATCGAGGAGTGGCGCCAGGACGGCCTGATCGACGACGCCTCGGCCGCGCGGCTGCGCGAGCACTACGGCCGCCGTCGTGCGGAGCTCGTCGGTCCAACGCGCCCGGGCGCCCCCGCGCCACCACCTGTCGCCGGGGATCGCCCGGCGCCCGCGACGCCGTCCGCGGCCCGGCGCCCGCCTGCAGCGGCGATCGGCGAGTGGGCGACCCGGCGCCAGGCCGACGTGCTGCTCTACCTCGGGGCGTTCCTGCTCGTGATCTCGGCGCTGATCTTCGTGTCGAGCCAAGACGAGGCGCTCTCCGGCGGCTGGCGCGTCGTGCTGCTCGCCGCCTACACCGCCGGCTTCCTGCTCGCCGGGTGGCTGCTCCGCCGCCGGGCGCGGGTGCGCGAGGCCGGCCCGGTCTTCCTCGCGATCGGCGCGCTCATGACGCCGCTCAACTTCCTGCTTCTGCACAACGAGGTGCTGGGCGACCAGGGCGTGCCCGGCGATCTCGTGTGGTTCATCGCCTCTCTCTACAGCGCGGCCTTCTACGGCTTCCTCTTCGCGCGCGGCCTCGGACGCCTCTACGCCGTGCCGGCGGGGGTCGCGCTGCTCAGCGCGTGGGGCTCGCTCGCGGTGACGGTCGGGCTGCCGCTCGAGTGGGGCGGGCCGTGGTGGATGGCCTTCGCGCTCGCAGGCGCCGCGCCGGCCGCGGCCGCGCGGCGGCGCAGGGTCGCCGCAGCAGCAGCGATCGCGGTCGTCGCCTCTCTCTCGCTCGTCTTCGCGCACCTTCTCGCCGCCCTCGACGACACCTCGGAGGAGCGCTGGCACCTGCCCGCCACCCACGCGCTCCTCCTCGCGATCGTCTCCGTGCTCGGCGGATCCTGGCGGATGCCGTTCGCGCTGCTGCCGGCCGCGGCGCTCGCCGCGACGACGGCGTGCGCCGCCCTGTGGGCTGCCGACATCGCCGCGCAGTGGTACAGCTTCCCGCCGCTCCTCGCCGGCGCGGCGCTGGTCGCGGGCCGGGGGCGCTGGGCTGCATGGGCACCGGCGCTCGTCCCGGCCTCCCTGCTGCTCGCGGCCGCCGGCGGCCTGGCGCCCGTCGCGCTGATGCCCGCGCACCTGGGCGGCGACAGCGCCCTGGCGGCGGCGGCCATGCTCGCGGCCGCCGCGCTGTTCGCGGGCTGCGCGTGGCGCCACGCGAGCCACGGCGTCCTCACGTGGGACACCGCGAGGCAGGGTCCGGGCGACCGCGGGTGGCCGGTCCACCCGCTGGAGCGCCCGGCGCTCGCATGGACAGCCTTCGCCCTACTTCTGGTCGCGGTCGGCTTCGCCCAGCGGGGACTCGGGGTGGCCCCGCCCGACACCGGCTGGGCGTTCGCGGCGATCGGCGCCCTCGTCTCGGCGTCGATGGTCGCCGCGGCCGGGCGCACGCCGGCGCTGCTGTGGCCGATGCTGCCCCCGCTGCTCCTCGCGATCGGCGTCTCGGTCTACCCCGCGGGCGCGTTCTGGGGCCACCACGCCCTGCTGCTGGCGCTTGCGGCCGCGCACGTGCTCTCGGCGTTCGCCCTGCTCAGGCGGTGGAGCCTCGCCGCCGCGGCGGTGGCGCTGGGCATGATGGCGCTCGCGGCGCTGTGGGAGTCGCGGGCCTGGGAGTGGTGGGCTCTTGCGGCCTGCTACGCCGCCGTCTCCCTCCCGCTCTTCGGCCTCTGCACGCGCCTCCGCCGCTACGAGCCGCCGGCCGCGGCGGAGACCGTGGCCGGCACCGCCGCCCACGCGCTCTCGTGGCTGCCGCTCGCCGCCGCCGTCATCACGGCGGCCGCCGCCCTGAACGCGCGCGTCTCGGAACCGGGCGTCGACGTCGCGGCGACGGTCGAGTACCGCTCGCTCGTCCTCGTGGCGCTGGTCTTCGCTCCGCTCATCGCCTTCGAGGCGCGGCGGCTGCGGGCGTGGGAGCCGGCCGTCGCCGCGATGGCCGTCGTCTGGGGAGTCGTCGCCGCGCTCTGGCCCGTCCTCGGCTGGCCGGGGTGGACGCTCGCGGTCGCCTACTCCGCGGCGGGCGCGGCCGCCTTCGCGGCGCTGCTCGAGTGGCGGCACCTCGGCACGGACTCGCCGTCGGTCGCCGTCCACCTCCTCTCGTGGAGCGGCCTCGTGCTGGGGCCGCTCGCGGCGCTGCTCGCGCTGGACGCGCGCCTGCAGACGCTCGATGCCGACGCGGCGAGCCTCGTCGAGTTCCGGGCGCTGGCGCTGCTGATGCTGCCGCTCGCCGGGGCCGTGGCCGTCGAAGGGCGCCGCCTCGGCATCCGCTGGGCCGTGGTGCCCGCCACGGCCCTGGTCATGGTCGCGGTCGAACTCGCGATCGCGACCCAGCAGCCGGGAAACGTGCAGGCCCACACGCTGCCGGCGGCTCTCTACCTCGCCCTGGTCGGCCTCCTCACGCGCAGCTCCGACGAGCTCGGCCGCAACCTCGGATGGCACGAGGTGCTGCAGCTCTCGGGCGCGGCGCTCCTGGTGCTCCCGCAGGCCGAGCAGGGCCTGGGCCCCGGCGGAGCGCGCTGGGCGATCGTGCTGCTCGTCGAGGGCCTCGCGCTGCTGGGCGTCGCGCTCGCCCTCAACGCACGCTGGCTCGCGGTGTCGGCGGTGGTGACGCTCTCCGGGGTCGCGCTGCGCTTCCTGTGGGTGACCGGCGAGTCGGAGGCGGTGCCGTACTGGGTGATGCTGGCCGGGGCCGGCTTCCTGCTGCTCGCCGTGGGCCTCACCGTCCTGCTCAAGCGCGAGTGGTGGGATCGCACCCGGGTCCGGCTCCAGCACAGATGGCGCGAGGGCGCGGTCGACTCGCACGCCTCCCGCGGGGTGCCGGCGGCCGCGCTGCTCGCCGCGCTCGCGCCCGTCCTCACCCTCCTCGCCGTCGCGGGAGCCGACTAGGG
>VYDC01000243.1:0-4118 GCA_009843585.1 Chloroflexota bacterium
CATGGCGGCCCTGCTCGAGAGCACCAGCGTCGGCCAGCCGCGCCAGCTCCGACGCGGCGACGTGCTCGAAGGCGTCGTCATGAGCGTCGAGCGCGACGGCCTGCTCGTCGACATCGGCTTCAAGTCGGAGGGCATCGTCCCCACAGGCGAGATGCACTCGCTCGGCTCCGAGCCGCTCTCCAAGGTCGCGGTCGGGGACAAGGTGCACGTCTTCGTCGTGCAGCCGGAGACCAGCGACGGCCAGGTTGGCCTCTCCGTCGATCGGGCGCGCGGCGAGCAGGGGTGGATGATCCTGCAGGAGCGCTTCGAGAGCGGGGAGATCTTCGACGCCGAGATCACCGGCTACAACAAGGGGGGCCTGCTCGCCAACGTTGAGGGCGTGAACGCCTTCATCCCGATGTCGCAGGTCGTGGGCGCGAAGCCGGGCAGCGACGGCGCCAACCCGCTCTCGGCCCAGGTGGGCCGGGCGATGCGGCTCAAGGTCATCGAGATCAACCGCCGTCGCAACCGCGTCATCCTCTCGGAGCGGGCGGCGATGCAGGAGTGGCGGGCGGAGCAGAAGGACCGCCTCCTCGAGGAGCTGACCGAGGGAGAGATCCGCACCGGGACAGTCACCTCGATTCGCAACTTCGGCGTCTTCGTGGACCTCGGGGGCGCCGACGGCCTCGTGCACCTCTCGGAGCTCTCGTGGGATCGCAACGCCTCCCCCGAGGATCTCTTCAAGATCAACGACCCGGTCTCGGTCTACGTCATGAGGGTCGACCGGGAGAGCAAGAAGATCGCGCTCTCCATCCGCCGCGCCTCGCCCGAACAGTGGGAGCAGCTCATCACGCGCTACGCCGTCGGCGACGTCGTCGCCGGCGTCGTAACGAAGATCGTCCCCTTCGGTGCCTTCACCCGCCTGCCGGGTCCCGTGGAGGGGCTGGTACATGTCTCGGAGGTCGTGGACAGGCGGATCGCGCGGCCCGACGAGGTTCTCACCGAGGGCGACGTGGTCCCCGTGAAGATCGTCCGCATCGAGCACGACCGGCACCGCCTCGGTCTCTCCCTGCGCGAGGCCCGGCGCGAGGCGGAGCTCCGGGGATGGGTCTTCGACGAGGATGGCCGCGTCGTCGGCATCGGCGCCGACGGCTCCGAGGAGTTCCCGAAGGAGTCGCAGGAGGCGACCGAGAGGCTCGCGCCGCTGCGGCAGGGTCTCATGGAGCGCCGCGCGCAGCGCGAAGAGCAGCAGGCCGCCGAGAGCGCGAAGGCGCCCGAGCGCGGCGCCCCCGCGCCCGACGAGGGTCCCGTGCTGACGGCGATGCAGGCCGCGATGCGGGCTGCGCAGGAGCAGCTAGAGGCGGAGCGCGAGGCGCCGTAGGCCTCCGGCACTCTCCGCACAGCCGCCACGCCAGGGCGCCGCCGCCCCCTTCCGCACTCCGGGCACGCATCCCGCTGGCGTCCTCCCGCGGCCGCGTGCGGGCGCCCGCCGAGGGAGCGGACCGCGACTCGTTCGCGTCTCGATCGTGCCGGATTGGCCGTGGTAGCCTGAGTTGAGGGGACACACGGAGTCAGCCGATGCCCGACCGCTTCGACAAGTTCACCGAGCGTGCGCGGCGCGTCCTGACGCTGGCTCAGGAAGAGGCCCAGCGCTTCAATCACAACTACATCGGCACCGAGCACCTGCTGCTCGGCCTCGTCCGCGAGGGAGACGGCGTCGCCGCGAAGGTGCTCTCCAACCTGGGCGTCGACCTGAACAAGGTGCGCTCGGCGGTCGAGTTCATCATCGGGCGGGGAGACCGTAGCGGCACAGGCGAGATCGGGCTCACGCCGCGAGCGAAGAAGGTCATCGAGCTCGCCGTCGACGAGGCGCGCCGCCTCAACCACTCCTACATCGGCACGGAGCATCTTCTGCTGGGGCTCGTCCGGGAGGGCGAGGGGGTCGCCGCTGGCGTCCTCGAGAGCCTCGGCGTGAACCTGGAGCGGGTGCGCGGCGAGACCACGCGCATTCTCGCGCAGTCGCAGCCGCAGCAGTCCCGCGCGGCGGTCGGCCAGCGGCAGGCCCGGACGCCGACCCTGGATCAGCTCGGCGTCGACCTCACGGCGGCGGCGCGCTCTGGACAGCTCGATCCGGTCGTCGGCCGGGAAACCGAGATCGAGCGTGTCATCCAGATCCTCTCGCGCCGCACCAAGAACAACCCGGTGCTGATCGGCGAGCCGGGCGTCGGCAAGACATCGGTGGCCGAGGGGCTGGCCCACCGCATCGTCGCGGGCGACGTCCCGGAGACGCTCCTGAACAGGCGCATGCTGACGCTCGACATCGGACTCCTCGTCGCCGGCACGAAGTACCGGGGCGAGTTCGAGGAGCGGCTGAAGAAGGTCATCGAGGAGATCAAGGGCGCTCAGAACTGCATCGTCTTCATCGACGAGCTGCACATGCTGGTCGGGGCGGGCGCAGCCGAGGGTGCGGTCGATGCCGCGAACATCCTGAAGCCCGCTCTGGCGAGGGGTGAGATCCAGGCGATCGGCGCGACCACCCTGGACGAGTACCGCAAGCACATCGAGCGCGACGCGGCGCTCGAGCGGCGCTTCCAGCCGGTGCGCGTGGATGAGCCGACGACCGCGGAGACGATCGAGATCCTGCGGGGCGTCCGCGGCGCCTACGAGGAGCACCACAAGCTCTCGATCTCCGACGACGCGCTGAACGCCGCGGCCGAGCTCTCCGCGCGCTACGTCTCGGATCGCTTCCTCCCGGACAAGGCGATCGACCTGATGGACGAGGCTTCGGCCCGGGTGCGCATCCGCCGCTACTCGACGCCGCCCTCCGTCCGGGAGGCGACCAAGGGGCTCGAGGCCATCCGTCGCGAGAAGGATCAATCGATCGCGAACCAGCAGTACGAATACGCCGCCGAGCTCCGCGAGCGCGAGGTGAGGCTGCAGGCGAAGCTGGAGGAACTCGAGCGCGAGTTTCAGGATGAGCGCGAGCACGAGGAGGCCGTCGTCAGCGACGAGGACATCCGCGATGTCGTCTCGATGTGGACCGGCATCCCGCTCTCGAGGCTCGCCTCGGAGGAGTCCGCCCGGTTGCTGGAGATGGACGAGTACCTGCGCGCGCGCGTGATCGGCCAGGATGCGGCGGTCTCGGCCGTCGCCCGGGCCGTGCGCCGCGCGCGGGCCGGTCTCAAGGACCCGAAGCGGCCGATCGGCGTCTTCCTTTTCCTCGGGCCGACCGGCGTGGGCAAGACCTATCTGGCGGAGACGCTCGGCGAGTTCATGTTCGGCTCGCGAGACAACATCGTGCGGCTCGACATGTCCGAGTTCATGGAGAAGCACAACGTCTCGCGGCTCGTCGGATCGCCCCCGGGGTACGTCGGGTACGACGACGGCGGACAGCTCACCGACCTGGTGAGGCGCCGCTCCTACTGCCTGATACTGCTCGACGAGGTCGAGAAGGCGCACCCCGACGTCTTCAACATGCTGCTGCAGATCTTCGACGACGGGCACCTCTCGGACGCGAAGGGCCGCAAGGTCGACTTCCGCAACACGATCCTGATCATGACGTCGAACGTCGGCTCGGACCTGATCCGCAAGAACGCGCGCGTCGGCTTCGAGACGGCGCAGGATGAGGTGAAGACGGCCGAGGGCCAGTACGACCGGATGAAGGACCGGGTGATGGAGGAGGTCAAGCGCGTCTTCCGTCCGGAGTTCCTCAACCGCATCGACCAGAGCGTCGTTTTCCACCCGCTGCTCAAGAACCACATCCGCCAGATCGTGGATCTCGAACTCGCCGACCTCCGCGCCAATCTCGGGGAGAAGGCGATGCGGATGGTGACGACCGAGGCACTGCTCGACTACCTCGGCGAGAAGGGCTTCGACCCGGTGTTCGGCGCCCGGCCGCTGCGGCGGGTGATCCAGGAGCAGGTGGAGGATCGCCTCTCCGACTCGCTGATCGACGGCAGCTACGAGCCGGGGGACACGATCCGCGCGGACTACCGGGACGGCGAGGTGATCTTCGAGCGGATGCCGCGCGAGGAGGTCGCCGAGGCCCCGGAGACGCCGCCCGAGGAGCCGGAAGCCGTCCTCGCGCCGTAGCGCGCCCCGGGCACACGCGGGCTCCGCACGACCATCCGGCGCTCCGT
>VYDC01000243.1:4128-7239 GCA_009843585.1 Chloroflexota bacterium
ACGCGAGCGCGGCTGCTCGCGCGCCGCGCCGCTGGCGATCAGGCCGGCGGCGAGCGCCATCGCCCGCAGCGACGATCCGCCCTGGGAGACGAAGGGGAGCGGAATGCCGGTCGCCGGCACGAGCTGCACGTTGACGGCGATGTGGATCGCGGCCTGCGTGAAGATCAGCGCCGTGAGGCCTGCCGCCAGGACGCGCCCGAGCCGGTCCGGCGCTCGCGCGGCCGCCACGAGGCCGCGGAACGCGATCGTCGCGAGCAATGCCAGCACGACGGCCGCGCCGAGCAGGCCCGCCTGCTCGCCGATGAGCGCGAAGACGAAGTCCGACGAGCGCGCGGGCACGAAGGCGAGCGCGGACTCTGTCGCGGGCAGCAGGCCCCGACCGGTGATCCCGCCGGAGGCGAGGGCCAGCTCCACCTGGCCGAGCGTGAAGCCGCTCCCCAGCGGGTCGCGGTCGGGATCGACGAAGGTGGCGATGCGCTCGCGCTGGTAGTCGGGGACGGCGAGAGCGAACGCCACCGGCGCGACGGCGAGGGTGGTCACGCCGACCCCGGCGAGCGACCGCCAGGCCGCGCCCCACGTGATGACGACGCCGAACCAGACGGCGAGCAGCACGAGGGCCGTTCCGGCATCGGGCTGCAGCGCCACGAGCGCGAACGGCAGCGCCGTCAGCACCATCGACGCCAGCAGCACGCGCAGCGACGAGGGCCGCGAGGCCGCGAGGGCCGCGAGGGCCGCGACCAGCGCGACCTTGGCGAACTCCGACGGCTGCACGGTCAATCCGCCGATTCCAAGCCAGCGCTGCGATCCGAATTCCGTCACGCCGAAAGCGAGCACGGCACCGAGCGCGCCGAGGGCTAGCACGTAGCCGACTCCCGGCAGCGGCGGTGCGCACAGCTGCCGGTAGTCGAGGCGGGCCATCGTCAGGAACGCGCCGAGGGCGACCGCCGCCAGGATCGCCTGACGGGCGCCGCTGTCGCTGCCGGCCACGGCCGTGAGCACGCCGACGGCGAGCAGCCCCGTCATCGCGCCGGTCAGCCAGACATCGAGGCGCCAGCCGAGCCAGCCGATCATGGCGCGCCCCGGGGCGAGGACTCCACGCGCCGCTCGGACACCGCGTACGCCTCCAGGATCTCGCGGGCCACCGGCGCGGCGTTCCGCGAGCCGATGCCGTGCTCGAGGTAGACGACGACGGCGACCTCGGGATCCTCGTATGGCGCCCACCCGAGATACCAGGCATGGGTGTCGTAGGTTCCGTCCGCGTGGGCGATGCCGAACTCGGCGGTGCCGGTCTTCCCGGCGATCGCCATCCCCTCGGGCTCTCCGTCGACCGCCGTCCCGCCTGGGTCGGCGGCGATGCGCAGCGCGTCCGCCACCACCGCGATCGCGTCGGAGCCTGCCGGGATCCGCGAGGCGACCGTGGGGGGGAGGCGTCGCACGCCCTCGGTGCTTCGCGTCGCCCCGACGACCCGGGGCACCAGCACGTCGCCGCCGTTGGCGAGGGCGGCGGCAGCGACCGCCATCTGCAGCGGCGTGACCGCCAGGTAGCCCTGGCCGATTCCGAACGTGTAGGTGTCGCCGAGGAACCAGGGCTCGCCGATCGCCTCGCGCTTCCAGCCCGGATCGGGCACGATCCCCGCCGCCTCACCCGGCAGGTCGACGCCGGTCGGGCTACCGAGCCCGAACGCGCGGGCGTAGCTCGCCACGCCACTCGGCCCCAGCCCCTCGAAGATCGTCCGGCCGTCCTCCTCGTAGCCGCCGGCGAGGTAGTAGTAGTAGACGTCGGAGGAGCGGGCGAGCCCTGCGGCGAAGTCGAGCGAGCCGTGAACCGTCCAGTCACGGAAGACGTAGCTCACGTCGGGATTGAACTCGTCCGCCACCGTGATGGCGCCGGTGCTGACGATGCGCGTCTCCGGGGTGGCGATCCCCTCCTCGAGCGCCGCGACCCCGACGATCGGCTTGAAGATCGAGCCGGGGGCGTTCACCTCCGCGAAGCTGCGGTCGACCAGCGGCCGGCGTGCGTCCTCGAGCAGCGCCACGAAGGCGTCGGCATCGATACCCCCGCCGGAGAAGATGCCGGCGTCGACCGTCGGGAGCGAGGCGAGGGCCAGCAGGTCGCCGCTGCGGACGTCGAGCACGACGGCCGCCCCCACGGCCAGGGGCTCGGGACGGTCGGGCGGGTCGCCGGGCTGCGGCTCGGGCAGCGCTTGGCCGACGGCTCTCGTGAGCGCGTCGATCGCCGCCCGCTGCAGCTCGGGGTCGATGGTGAGAACGAGATCGGCGCCCGGTGTCGGGGGTTGCTCAGCGAGCACCTCCAGGACGCGACCGGCCGGCGTCGCGGAGACCAGCCGTCGCCCGAGCAGGCCGCGCAGCGCCTCCTCGTGCTCGAGCTCGACCCCCGAGAGGCCGACGCGGGCGTCGAGCGCGTAGCCCGCCTCGAGGTAGTGCTCGACCTCTTCCGCGGGGAGCGCCCCGACGTGGCCGAGGATCCGTCCGTAGAGGTCTCCGCCCTCGTAGACGCGCACCGTGCGCATCTGGACGGCGACGCCGGGAACGTCGGAGAGCGCCGCCCGCAGCCGGATGGCCTCCCGCTCTTCGATTCCGCGACGGATGGGAAGGGGGGCGAAGGCGTCGGGCGCCTCGCGCCCGAGGGCGAGCAGCGCCTCCAGATTGGCGTAGGGGATCCCGAGCTCGCTCTCGATCGCGCGCAGCACGGTGGTCTCGACGGCCGGGACGCGCGGGATGTCTCCCGGGATGAGCACGAGCACGAGCTCCGGCACGTTGCGCACCAGCGTGTTGCCGTCGCGGTCGAGGATCAGCCCGCGGGGTGCATCGACGTCCTCGATGCGGAGCACGCGCCCGTCGCGCTGCGGGCCGAGCGGCTCCGTCTCGACCAGTTGCATCCGCGCGAGCTGGAAGAGGAGCGCGGTGATCACCATCGCCCCGACGACGGCGAGCAGCAGCAATCGCCCGCCCGGAGGGAGCCCCGCCCGCTCGTCCACGCGCCTAGACGAAGAGCCCGCGCCGCTCGCGCCGCTGCTGCGACCGCTGCGGCGCGAGCGCAGCGGCGAGCCCCGCGCTCCACAGCATGGTGCCGACGATGCTCTCCAGGAG
>VYDC01000229.1 GCA_009843585.1 Chloroflexota bacterium
TCATGGCGGTCCTGCGCCTTCGGGACTGAGCGACGCGGCGCTCCGTTCGCGTTGTCACCTCCGGGGGCCTACTGATACCGTGTCGCGCCGAGACGGCGTATCAGCCGCTCCGCGCGGGCGAGCCCCGCACGACCGCACGACAGGGAGGACGGCCCGATGCTGCACGCGATGAGGGCGGCGCTCGCGCCGCTCGTCCTGATCCTCGGCCTGGCGTTGATCGCCGCGTGCGGGGACGACGAGGAGGCAGAGCCGCGCGTCCGTGTCGTGACGACCACGAATATCGTCGCCGACTGGGCCCAGAACGTGGCCGGCGACGATGTCGAGGTGTTCAGCCTGCTGCCGGTCGGCGCCGACCCGCACTCCTACCAGCCCGGCGCGCAGGACGTGGCGCGGATCTCCGACGCCGACGTCGTCTTCGCGGTCGGGCTCGGACTCGAGGAGTCGTGGCTCGTCGATCTCGTCCGGAACGCCGCGACCGATCCCGGTGCGATCGTGGAGCTCGGAGAGCTCATCGACCCGATCGAGTTCCAGGACGCGCACGCCGGCGAGTCCGCCCTCCTCGAGGCGATCGCGGGGATCGTCCACGAGGTGGAGGACGGCCATATCCCGCCGGAGCAGGGACTCATCCAGATCGGCGCCGTGCTCCTCGCCATGGAGGAGGGGGACGACCCCGCCGACGTGTGCTTCTACGACTGCCACGACCACGCCGACGAGGGCGTTGACGACGGCCACGACCACGACGACGAGGGCGACGACGACGGCCACGACCACGACCACGAGGGCGACGACGACGGCCACGACCACGAGGGCGAGTTCGTCGAGGTGCTGATCGACATCCTCACCCACGCGCAGGCGGGCGAGATCACTCCCGCCGAGGCGATCGAGGCGATCGACGAGCTCGTCCACGAGATGGAAGAGGACGGGCACGAGGGCGACGACCACGGCCACGACCACGGCCTCTACGATCCCCACTTCTGGTTCGACCCGCTCCGCGTGAAGGTCGCCGTCGACGCGATCGCCGCGCGCCTGGCCGAGCTCGACCCCGATCGCGGCGACGACTACCGCGACGCCGCCGCGTCCTATAAGGCGGAGCTCGACGAGCTGCACGGCTGGACCGCTCAGCAGGTCGAGGCCGTGCCGCAGGAGCGGCGGCTACTCCTGACCTCGCACGAGAGCCTGGGATACTTCGCCGCGCTGTACGGCTTCGACGTGGTCGGCGTGATCCTCTCGACGACCACCGAGGCGACGCCGTCGGCGGCCGACCTCGCCGAGCTCGCGCACGAGATCGAGGAGCTGGGCGTGCCGGCGGTCTTCGGCGAGACGACCGTCAGCGAGCGCCTCGCGGTCACGCTGGCGGACGAGACCGGAGTCGCGCTGGTGCGGCTCTACTCCGGCTCCCTCGGAGCGGAGGGCAGCGGAGCCGAGAGCTACATCGGCATGGTGCGGGCGAACGTCACGAGCATCGTGGACGCTCTGAGGTGAGCATGACGTGCTAGGCCGGCGGCGCAGCGCCGGCCGCGACTGCGACGCGGGACGTCAGTGCGACCCCGCGATCTCCCTGGAGGCCGTCGTCGTCGAGCACGACGGCCTCCAGGCACTCGAGGACGTCACCTTCGCCGTCCCCAGCGGCACGCTGATGGGCGTGGTCGGCCCCAACGGCGCCGGCAAGAGCACGCTCTTCGATGCGATCGCGGGCGTCCACCCGATCGCGAGCGGCCAGGTCACGCTGAGCGGAGCGGGGCGCCGCCGCGAGGCGCTCGCCTACGTCCCCCAGCGCGACTCCATCAACTGGAGGTTCCCGGCGACCGCCCTCGACGTGGTGATGATGGGCCTCATCAGGCGCATCCCCTGGTACCGGCGCCCGGGCAGGCAGCACCGCGACGTGGCCCGGTCCTGCCTTGAGCGCGTCCGCTTGTGGGATCGCCGCGGGGCGCTGATGACGGAGCTCTCCAGCGGGCAGCGGCAGCGCGTCTTCATCGCGCGCGCCCTGGCCCAGGACGCGCGCATCCTGCTTCTTGACGAGGCCTTCAGCGGCGTCGACGTCGCGGCCCAAGAGGGGATCGTGCGCGTCCTGCAGTCGCTCCGCGACGAGGGCCGGATCGTGCTCCTCGCCACGCACGATCTCACCAACCTGGCCCAGCGCTTCGACCAGGTGCTCTGCATCAACCGCCACGTCTGCGCCTGCGGCCCCCCCGCGGAGGCCTTCACGCCGGACGTCCTCGAGGAACTCTACGGCTCGCACGGCGTCGAGTTCGCCGAGGAGAGCGGCCTCTCGACGAGACGCCGATCGTGATCGATCACATCGTCGGTCCGTTCCAGTACTCGTTCATGGTCAGGGCGCTGATCGTCTCGGTGCTGGTCGGCGTGATGTGCCCCGTCCTGGGGGCGTACGTGATCACGCGGGGCCGCGCGTTCATGGGGGACGCCCTCGCCCACTCGGTGCTGCCGGCGATGGTCGCGGCCTTCCTGCTCGGGATCAGCCCCTTCGTGGCGGCCGTTCCGGCGGGGATCGCGATCGCGCTCCTGATGGGATCCGTCGCCCGGCGCACGGGCATCAGCGAGGACACATCGATCGGGATCCTTTTCGCCGGGCTCTTCGCGCTCGGCCTCGTGATGCTCTCGAAGGCGACCAACGTCACCGTCGACATCGAGGACCTGCTGCTCGGGCAGGTGCTCGCCGTGTCGAGGACCGACGTTCTCGCCTCGCTCGTGCTCACCGCCGTCGTACTGGCCGGGCTCTACGCCTTCCACCGCCAGCTCGTGTACACGACTTTCGACCCGGTGGGAGCCCTCGTCGCCGGCATCCGGACGGGGCTCGTCGAGTACGTGCTGCTCGGCCTGCTCGCGCTCGTGATCGTGATCGGGATACAGGCCGCCGGGATCGTGCTCGTCATGGCGATGCTGATCACGCCCGCGGCGACCGGCTACCTGCTGGCGAGGCGCTTCGTGGGAGTGATGATGATCGGGGCGGTGATCGGCGCCGTCTCGGCAGTGAGCGGCCTCTACCTCTCCTTCCACGCCGATCTTCCCTCGGGGCCGGCGATGGCGCTGGTGGCGACGGCGTTCTTCGGCGTGGCGGCGACCGGCAGCAGACGCTGGAGGGCGGCGACGCGAGAGGGCGTGGAGGTCGCGGCGTAGCCGCGAGAGCCCCGGGCGCCTGACGGCGGATCCGGCCGCCGGCGGCGACGGCTGAGCGAGGTCTTCTCGAGCGGCACGGCCGGTCGAGCGGTGTGTGGTGCCTTCCGCCCGCGGTCGATTGACACCACCCCGGGCCTCCCGAATACTCGCTTGCCGCGGCCGCATCGCGGCCCGGTACGCGGCGGGCGGACGGAAGGAGCCACGATGGCCGAGGGTCCACACGACATCCATGAGTGCGACGGCCACGAGCACCACGCGCACGTGCACGCCATCCACGAGTGCGACGACCACGAGCACCACGCGGGCGCCGGCCACGTGCACGCCTTGCACGAGTGCGACGAGCACGAGCACCACGCGCACGTGCACGACATCCACGAGTGCGACGGCCACGAGCACCACGAGCACGCGGCCGCCTGAGTCGCCGTCCGTAGCGCCCGACGCTCGCGCCCGGGGGGTCTCCCCTCCAGGGAGGTGGCCCCCGCGCCTCTTCTGTGTCAGCGCTCGTCCACGCGCCGGCCGCCCGATCCCGAACGCATGACATGACCCGGGACCCGGGCCGGGGCACGGCCGACCCGGAGCGGGGCTGTCATCCCGGGTCGCGGGGGGGCGCGCCCGCCCGCCCCGCCCGCGACGGGACGCCCCCGCCCCCCCGCCCGCGCCGCCGCAGCCTGCGAGCGCCGTGCGGAGGGGGCCGGGCATCGCCTGCTCGGCGAAGCGGACCTCGGCGGCGCTCCGGCGACGCACCTGCTCGACGTCCTGGTTGGTGGCGTCGATCTCCCCGGTCGTCGCGGCGGCGTCGACGAGCTCGGCCTGGCGGGCGAGCGCTGCGGCGAGCGCCCGCACCTGGAGCAGCAGGGCGCGGTGGAAGAAGTCGGCGCCCGGTGCCGGATCGATCTGCGAGAGCGCCCGCTCCGTCTCCCGGTAGAGCTCGACCTGCCGGGGCCCGATGCGCTGGTAGCGCGCCTTGCGCGCCGCGAGATCGAGCGTGGTCGGGTCGACGCCGTCGTTGAGCGCTGCGGCGCGCCGGTCGAACTCGACCTGGAGGTCGCACATCGCCTCCGCCCAGGCGTCCATCGCCTCCGCGTCGGCGGCGCGTGCGGGCGTTCCGGCGGGGCGGACGCCCGAGGAGGCGCCGGCGGTCGGCGCGGGCTCCTCCCCGCCCCCGCCGCAGGCGACCGCGAGCGCCGCGCCGAGGAGCAGCAGGACGGCGAGAGCGGCGCGCCTTACCGGGGTTCCCGCGGGGGGCGGGGGCCGTGTCGTCATCGCGGCGATGGTACCCCATGGCCGGAGCGGGGAACGATCGCGCGGTGCGCCCCGCGCGGGTTGGGGTCCGCCGGGGGGGGCCCGCTGCCGCGGCAGGTCGTAGCGCCGCGGATCCGGGGCTTCATCTCGCTCACGGCGCACCCCGAGGGCTGCGCGGAGCGCGTCCGCCGCGAGGTCGACATCGTCCGGCGCGCCGGGCCGCTGCCGCCCCTGGGCAACGTCCTGGTGATCGGCTCCTCGACCGGCTACGGGCTCGCGAGCCTGCTCGCCGCGACCTTCGGCTCGAACGCCGCGACGCTCGGGGTCTGCCTCGAGCGCGCCCCCGGGGGCGACCGCCCGGGGAGCGCCGGCTGGTACAACCTCGCCGAGGCGCACCGCATCGCCGCATCCGAGGGGCGTCACCTCGAGACGATCAACGGCGACGCCTTCTCCGGCCCGGTGAAGCGCAGGGTTGTGGAGGCGCTCACCGAGCGCTTCGGACCGCTCGACCTCCTCGTCTACTCGCTCGCGGCTCCGCGCCGCGACGACGAGGCGAGCGGCGAGACCTGGCGGACCACGCTCAAGCCCGTCGGCTCCCCGTTCCGGGGGAAGACGATCGACCTGCGCTCGGGCGAGGTCCGCGAGGCCTCCATCGAGGCGGCGAGCCCGGAGGAGATCGAGGGGACCGTGCGCGTGATGGGCGGCGACGACTGGGCCGCCTGGGTGGACGAGCTCCAGGGCTCAGGGCTGCTCGCGCCGGGTGCGCGCACGCTGGCCTACAGCTACGTCGGGGGGGAGCTGACGCAGGCCATCTACCGCCACGGGACCATCGGCCGCGCCAAGGAGCACCTGGAGGCGACGGCCCGCGCCCTCTCAGGACGGCTCGCAGCAGGCGGCGGCGGCGCCTGGGTCTCGCTCAACAAGGCGGTCGTCACGCAGGCCTCGGCGGCGATCCCGGCCTTCGCGCTCTACGCCGCGATCCTCTTCCGGGTCATGAAGGAGCGCGGCACGCACGAGGGCGCGACCGAGCAGGCGGTGCGCCTCCTCCGGGATCGGCTCCCGGCGGCGCTTCAGGGCGACGTCGACGGCGAGGGCCGGATCCGCCTCGATGACCGCGAGATGGAGCCCTCCGTGCAGGCGCGCGTCGCCGAGATCTGGGGGCGGATCGAGAGCGGGAACCTGGCGGAGCTGAGCGACTACCGGGGGTACCGCCGCGACTTCGAGCAGCTCTTCGGCTTCGGCGTCGAGGGCGTCGACTACGCCGCTGAGACGGAGATCGACCGCCCGCTTCAGGCCGCCCCGGGCGCCTAGTCCCCGCCTTCGCCCGGCTCCGCCTCGCCGGGACCCCCGGGATCGCCCGCCGCGAGCATCACGAGCCCGTCCGCCGCGGCGAGGCGGGCGCGCCAGCCGGCCAGCGTCGCCTCGTCGGCACCGCCCTCCGCCCCGTCGCGCCCGGCGAGGGCCGCGCTCGCGGCCCAGAAGAGCTCGTCCACCCCGAGGATCGCGTAGCCGACCGACTCGGCCGCGGCGCGCAGCGCCTCGCTCACCTGCCCCTCGCGCCGGCCGGGCTCCGTCATGCGGTGCCCGGAGACGACGACCAGGCCTCGCGCCGGGCGTGCCCGCTCCTCGAGCAGGCGGTCCGAGCGGGCGCGCAGGCGGTAGTGCGGCGCCATCCCGACCTCGCGCACCGAGGCCTCCGCCTCGAGCAGCAGCTCCCCCTCGGGCGAGGTGAGCAGCCACCCCGAGCCGTCCTCGCGCGCTGAGAAGCCGAGCAGCTCCAGGCAGCGCAGGACGGGGGGCATGAGCGCCTGCTCGCCGGCGCGCCAGAGCACCTCGCGCAGGGGGCTCAGCTCCGAGGCGGCGGAGCGCGCATCGTCGTAGGCGCCCTGCGCGCGCTCGAGCGCCGCCCGGGCCTCGTCGACGCGCTGCTCGCGCTCGGTCAGGCCCGGCACCGGCTGGTCGTCGAGCCAGCGAGGGCGCCGGTCGTCGTCGACCCGCCCCAGCGCCTCCTGCATCGCCCGGACCATCACCTGCGCCTCCGGCATCGCCTGCTGGGAGCTTCCCTCGGTGATCGCCGGCAGCAGGACGAGCTGTCCTGCGAGCACCGGGATCTGCGCCCCGACCGGCGCCCCGCCGGCCGAGCGCGCGAAGACGCGCGCGTGCTCTGCGACGCCCGGGGCGCGGTCGTTCAGGTAGGCGCGGTAGTGGAGCCTCCGGCGTGTCTCCTCCACGACGGCGGCGAAGGGGTGGGCGTGATCGACGATCGCCGCGGTGCGGCCCTCGCCTCCCCGTACGGTCTCTGCGTCCCACCCCATCCCGGCGGGCGCGGGGAGCAGGAAGTAGCGGTCGAGCCCGCTCATCCCCGCCACCTCGGTGAGGAGCGAGGTCGGGCAGAGGTAGCAGGCGACGACGGCGCCGCGCTCCAGCGCCCGCGTCATCTCGTCGCGGCGGCGGTTCAGCAGCTCGGCGAGGCCGGAGGCCCCCCCGATGCTCTCGCCGTTCACGACCGGGACGCCGGCCGAGGTGCGGTGCTCGGCCGTGGCGAGCGCGGCCTCCCGTATCGACTGCTGCACCGCCTCGAGGTCGATGAGGATCGCCTCGTAGTCGAAGAGCGTGGGCGCGTCGAAGATCGAGCGGTTGTCGACCGCCGGGTTCGGCAGCGCATGGCCGATAGCAAGCACGCGCATCGCGAGCCTCCCGGGCCCCTCCCGGCCCCCGCTGCGGGACATCGTATCCGCTGCCCCCCGTGAGCGCCGGGCCGGGGCGGCGGCCCGGGCCGGGGCCGCCCCGGGTTGACGCGGGGGAGGGGGGGCGCCAACGAACGGGGAAGGTGGGGGGAGGGGGGGGGCTAGCGGG
>VYDC01000047.1:0-5963 GCA_009843585.1 Chloroflexota bacterium
GCGCTGACGTTCGAGATCGAGCTCGTCGGCATCGAGTAGCCCCCGCCCCTCCCCCTCGACGCGCCGAGCGCGGTCCGAGCCGACCCCGTTGCCGCCGCCGCGCGGTCGTGCCACCGTGCGGTCCCATGCACGTCGTTGCTGTCGCGGTCGGGGGCGCCGTCGGAGCGCTGCTGCGCTACGCGCTCCGCGAGCTCCTGCCTCCCCTCGCCGACGGCAGGATCCCGCTCGCCACGATCGCCGCGAACGTCGCCGGCTCCTTCCTCCTCGGCCTCCTCGGCGGCGTGATGCTCCAGCGGGCCGCGATCCCGGCCGAGCTCCGGCTCGGCGTCACGGTCGGGCTCCTCGGCGCCTTCACGACGTTCTCGGCCTTCTCCCTGGAGACGGTCGACCTGCTGCGGGGCGGCAACTGGCCGTTCGCCGTGCTCAACGTCGTGCTCTCCGTCTCGGGGGCGCTGCTCGCGCTATGGGCGGGCCAGCAGATCGCGCGCCCCTGAGCGGCGCCCCCTTCGCCGCGGGCGCCGTGGACGGGGAGGCGGCGCGGTATAGTTCCCGCGGCACGAGAGCGGGGAGCCCATGGCGTCGGACACCAGCGCACCGACCGCACGGAGCGGCGCCCTCCGCACGCTCCCGGTCGTCACCTACAAGTACCCGCAGCAGGGCCTGCCACCGATCTCGTTCAGCGACTACGAGCCGGGGCCGCTCCCCGGCGGCCCGTGGCAGCTGACCGTCGAGCCCTCCGAGATCGAGAGGTGGGCACGCCTCTTCGACGACGACCCCGCCGAGATCCTCGCGGCGGGGTCGGCACCGCCCGACATCCTCTACTACCCCGGCATGAACCTCCCCGCCCCGAAGCGCGACTACGGCGGTCCGATGTCGCGCTACTGGGCCGAGTACCTGGGGCCGATCCCGATCGGTGAGCCGATCGAGCTCACCGGGGCGGTGACGGAGAAGTTCCTCCGGCGCGGGCGCGGCGGGATGACCTTCCAGCTCGTCGCCCGCGTCGGTGGGGAGGTCGTGCAGCGCCACTGGCGCCGCTTCGCCCTGCGCCTGGCCGAGGGCGAGGCCGAGGGATGGGCCGAGCGGGGGTCCGATCCGCGTCCGCCCGAGCCGTCCGCGGGCGCCGAGGCCTTCGGGCCGCGCCTGATGGCGTGCACCCAGGATCGCTACGACGACTTCGAAGGGCCCGGAGAGGTCACGGGGCACACGAGCCTCGAGGCCGCACGCGCGGGAGGGCACGCGGCGACGACGGCGCAGGGGGCGCTCTCGTTCGGGCTCCTCACCCGGCTGATGCGCGATCGCTTCGGGCGCCGCTTCACGGAGGACGGCACCATCGACGTGCGCCTCGTGCGCCCCACCTACGAGGGGGAGCTGCTCGCGGCGCGCGGTGCCGTCCTCGGCGAGAGGGACGGGCGCCTGCACTGCCGCATCTGGGCAGAGAACCGCGCCGGCGAGCCGGTCACCACCGGCGTGGCGAGCGTGCGCGGCGCGGGCTAGCGCCCCGCGCGGAGGGACAGGCGTCGATGCAGCTGGACTTCGTGGAGATCGCAACGGAGGACGGCCTCGCCCTGCCCGGCGCCTACCTCGCGCCCGCCGCGGGCGCGGCCGGGCCCGGGCGCTGCGTCGACGCCGTGGTCCTGAACCCGGGCACCGGGGGCCCCTTCCACTCCCGCGTCCTGCTGGGCATCGGCGCCGCCCTCGCGGAGGCCGGCTACGCCGCGCTCGCGATGAGCACGCGCGGGCACGGCATCGCCTGGCGCGACGCCGCCGGCGGGCGCTACCTCGGCTCCGCCTTCGAGAGCATCGCCGAGTGCGGCCTCGACTTCCGGGGCGCCTTCGACCTGCTCGCCGCGCGCGGGCACTCCCGCTTCGCCCTGCTGGGCCACTCGCTCGGCGGGACCAAGGCGCTCTACCACGCCGCACATGACCCCGACCCGCGGCTCGCCGCCGCCATCTCCTGCTCCGGGCCCCGCTGGTCGGCCTCGTTCTACGAGGCCTCCGAGCGCCGCGACGACTACGCGCGCAACCGCGCCCGGGCGCAGGCGCTCGTCGACGCGGGGCGCGGCGACGAGCTGATGGAGTTCGACTTCCCCATCGGGCCGAGCCTGATCCGCGCGGCCGGGTGGCTCGAGAAGTACGGCGCCGAGACCTACAACGTCGAGACCTGGTGCCACCGGATCGCGGTCCCGCTCCTGCGCGTCGAGGGGGAGCTCGAGACGGGCGTGGTGCAGCGCGGGGTCGCCGAGCTGCTGATGGAGCGCGCGACGGCGAGCCGGCACCGCCGGAGCGTCGTCATCCCCGGCGGCGATCACGCCTACTCGACCGTGCTCGGCGACGTCGCCTCGGCCGTCGTCGACTGGCTCGGCGGCCTCCCGCTGCCCGCGGCCGCGGCGGCCGGCGCGCCACCGGCGCAGGCCCGCTGAGCCGGTGGCGCTCCCCGAGTACGACCTGGAGGGGCGCACCGCCCTCATCACGGGGGCGGGCCGGGGCATCGCAGGCGGCGTCGCGCGCGTCCTCGCCGAGGCGGGCTGCGACGTCGCCCTGAACGCGCTCACGCCCACCCACGCCGAGCCCCTCGCGGCCGCCGTCGCGGAGGAGTCCGGGAGGCGCGCCGTCGCCCTCGTCGGCGACATGACGGACCCGGCCGCGACAGACGACGTCGTCGAGCAGGCGATCGCGGCCCTCGGCCGGATCGACATCCTGGTCTGCGGCGTCGGCGACGCCATCGCGAAGCCGCTCGTCCCGCTCCCCGGCCGCCCGAGCCGGCACGGAACGCCTGTGAGCGACGAGGAGCTCGGGCTCACCGTCGCCCTCAACCTGACGTCGGCCCTGCTCTCCGCGCGGGCCGTCGGGCCGCACATGCTGGAGCGCGGCTCGGGGAGCGTGATCACGATCGGATCGTTCGCCGGACGCCGCGGGGGTGCCGGCACCACGCTCTACGCGGCGGGGAAGTCCGGCACGGAGGGCTTCACGCGGGCGCTCGCGCTCGAGTGGGCCCCCTACGGCGTGCGCGTCAACGGCATCGCGCCGGGGAGCTTCCCCGACGCGGTCACGGCGGGCGAGGAGGGCTACCGGCAGCGCGTCGAGAGCGCCGAGCGGAGCGTCCCGCTGGGACGCGCCGGACGGCTCCGCGAGGTCGGTCTGCTCGCGGCCTACCTCGCCTCCGACGCGTCGGCCTACATGACGGGGCAGACCCTCTACCTGGACGGCGGGATGACGCTCTGAGCCGGGATCGTGCGGCGGCCGCCCGCCCCCGCTCCGCCTAGGTGTAGACCTCCGGCCGCGTCCGCATGCCGCTCGCCGCGACGAGCTGCGGCAGCAGGTGCTGGTCGGCCTCGATCTCCTGCAGCCGCGGGGCCACGTCCTGGGCGAAGCGCTCAAGGCTCGCCTGGATGCGCTCGTCGCTGTTGTGTCCGAACGCCATCCAGCACATCAGGTTGCTGATCCCGAGCTCGGCGAAGGGGCGCAGCCTCTCGAAGACCTCGTCCGCGGTCCCGGCGTGCAGCCAGCCGCCCGTCATGTACTGCGTGCGGCGCCGCTCGTAGTCCTCGAGGTCGAGATCGTCGATCCCCGAGTTGGCGCGGGCGCTCTTGCGCACGTAAGTGTCGATCACGTCGTCGATCGTGACGCGCCAGTCCTCGCCGGGCGCGGCGACGTAGACCTGCCTCAGCACGCTCGTGTGCCGCCACGCGAGCTCGCGCTGCTCCTCGGTGAGCCCCGCCTCGTCCATGCCCTCGAAGTAGTGGTGGAGCCTCGCGGCCAGGATCTCCGGCTTCTGCGGGCCCAGCAGCAGCGACCACCCCCGGCGGCCGGCCATCGCGAGGCGCTCGGGCGTCGACGACGCGTAGGCGATCAGGGGGCGCGGCTTCTGGACCGGCTCCGGGATGATCCGCCCGCGCACCACGACGTCCCAGTACTTCCCGTGGTGCTCGAACCCGTCGTCGCGGGGGGTGTCCCAGGCGAGGTCGCAGACCTCGAGGAACTCCATCATGATCTCGTGCCGCGACTCGACGTCGACCCCGTAGCCGGCGAACTCGTCGGGCGAGTTCCCGGGCCCGATGCCGACGATGACCTTGCCGTTCGTGAGCTGGTCCAGGAGGTTGCACTGCGTGACGAAGCGGATGGGGTGCATCAGCGGCACGACGTTGACGGCGAAACCGATGTTGAGCGACGGGTTCCGCTGGCTGATCGCGGCCGCCAGCGTCAGCGCGTCCGAGTACGTGTTGTACCCGGTGAAGTGGTGCTCGGTCAGCCAGACGTCGGAGAACCCGAGCTCCTCCGCGCGGTCGACCTGGCCGAGCACCTCGTAGAGCACCCGCCGGTCGTCGTCGGGACCCGGCGTCTGCGGGTTGAGGTAGTAGCTGAAACGCATCGAGGACCCCCTGCTGGCGGCGCGTCCGCCCTGGCGGCGCCCACGCTGCCCGGAGCCTAGCGGCGGCGGCGGGTGACGTCTACAGCGGCGCCCGGGCGCCCCGTTGCGGCGGCGGCGGCTGCGCCGTAGCCTCGGCCGCGCGCGAGCCGTCCGGCCGGCGGAGCGAGGAGGCGTCGATGACCACCCACCAGGGAACGCGACTCCTGCGAGGCTTCGCCCAGACGCCCCACGGCTCCATCGAGTGGCGCGGGATGGGCGATTCCGGCCGCCCGCTCGTGATGTTCCACCCGACCCCGAGCTCCGCCTACCACTTCGAGCCGCACTTCCCCCGGCTCTCCCGCCGGGCGCGGGTGGTGGCGATGAGCACGCCCGGATACGGCGACTCCGACGATCCCCCCGAGCCGTACACCACCATCGCCGAGTTCGCGCAGACGGCCCTCTGGTTCCTGGACGCGATGGCGCTCGAGCGCGTCGACCTCTACGGCGCCTGGACCGGCGCGCAGACCGCCGTGGAACTCGCCGCCGCCCATCCCGACCGAGTCCGCCGCCTCGTCCTCGAGGAGCCCTGGGACTACGGCAACCCGGAGGGCCGGGCGCTCCACGAGACGATCCACCGCTACATCCCCGAGCAGGAGGACGGCTCGCACCTCGTCGAGCTCTGGAGGAAGTACGGCGGCGACCGCCCCGGGGTCGATCTCGAGCGCTTCTCCAGGCGCTTCATCGACTTCCTCCGCGCGAACGGCGAGGAGCCGACGTACGGGGCGATGGGCCGCGAGGGCGCCGCTCCCTACTGCTTCACTCGCTACCCCTTCCTCGCGCGGCTGCGGGACGTCTCGGCGCCGACGCTGGTCATCCACGGCTCGGGCAGCAAGCTCATGCCGGCCCACCAGGCGTGCCTCGACGCGCTGCCGCGCGGAGAGGGGTTGATCCTCCCCTCGGCCTGGATCTTCACGCCCGACGACGCGCCGGAGCAGTGGGCCGATGCGGTGCTCTCCTTCCTCGAGGCCGAAGGCGACCCGTAGCCCCCGCCGCGGCGGGCGCGGATGGACGCTCGCGGGGGGCGCCGCTACGATCGCGGGCGGCCGGCCCGCGCGGCCCGGATGGAGGCCCCTTCGTGACGTTCGTCATCACGCAGCCCTGCATCGACACGATGGACCAGTCCTGCGTCGAGGTCTGTCCCGTCGACTGCATCCACTTCGAAGAGGGCCCGGACCGCATGCTCTACATCAGCCCGGTCGAGTGCATCGACTGCGGCGCCTGCCAGCCGGCCTGCCCGGTCACGGCGATCTTCCCGGAGGACGAGGTCCCCCCCGACCAGGCCTTCTTCACCGAGATCAACTCGCTCTGGTTCGACGACCCCGCCGCCGCGCGCGCGAAGGTGCCCGCCGGGGACGGCGCCGCCGCCCCCGCCGAGCCGGCCGAGGCCGCTCCGGCCGCCGCGGCCGCAGCCGCGCCCGACGAGGCTCAGGCGGCCGCGGAGGAGCCCCCCGCGGAGCCGGTGGAGGAGGCGGAGGAGGACGTCGTGCCCGCGGCGCCGCTGCCGGCCGCGGCCGTGCAGGTCCCGCCGCCCGCGCCGCGCCCCGCCCCGGCGCTC
>VYDC01000047.1:5973-7106 GCA_009843585.1 Chloroflexota bacterium
GGAGGAGGCGGCCCCCGCCGAGAGCGAGGCCCCAGAGGAGGCGGCGGAGGAGGAGCCGGCGGCACCGGCCGCTCCCGCGCCGGCGGCACCGGCGGTCGCCGCGGCCGTCGCGGCGCCGCAGCCCGCGCGGCCGCACGCGCGCAAGCAGGACTACCAGCGGGCCTTCGCCGGATTCCACTTCCCGATCTCGCGCGACGCCGTGATCCGCGGCGCCCGCGACAAGGGCGGCGTCGACCGCGAGGTCGCCGCCATCATCGGGCGCCTCACGTCCTCCCGCTTCCGTTCCCTGGACGAGCTGCACCAGGGCGTGCGCGAGGTCTACCTCTCGCTCGGCGTCGAGGGGGAGCAGCTCCCGATCTAGCCGGGCGCGACCGTCGGCCTCCGGCGGGAGCTGCGGGGCGCTCATGGCGACCTTCGTCCTCGTGCACGGCGCGGGCCACGGCGGGTGGGCGTGGCGCCGCCTCGCGCCGCTCCTGCGCGGGCACGGCCACGACGTCTACGCCCCGACGCTGACCGGCCTCGGCGAGCGCGCGCACCTCGGCTCCGATCAGGTCGACATGGAGACGCACGCCACCGACGTGCTGAGCGTGCTCTTCTTCGAGGACCTCCGTGACGTCGTGCTCGTCGGCCACAGCTACGGGGGCGTCGTCATCACCGCCGCGGCGCATCGCGATCCCTCGCGCATCGGGCGGCTCGTCTATCTCGACGCGCCCGTGCCGGCCGACGGCGAGAGCAGCGCCGACCTCCTCGCCCCCGAGCACCGCGACGCGGCGGGACAGCGGCCGCCGCCCCCGCACGCCGAGCGGATGGCCCGCCTCGGCATCACCGATCCCGCGGACGCGGCCTGGGTGGGCGAGCGGCTGCGCCCGCAGCCCCCGCGGCCCCAGCTCCAGAGGCTGCAGCTCGCCAACCCGGCGGCGGCGGCGCTGCCGCGCACGCTCATCTTCTGCGAGCGGACCCCGGACAACTTCCCGGCCGCCCTGTTCCGGCGACGGCTCGGCGCCGGCGAGCACGACTACCTCGTGCTGGACGAGGGGCACGATGCGATGCTGACGGCGCCGGAGCGCGTCGCCGCCCTGCTGCTGCCGCTCGCCGGGGGCTAGCGGCGCGGGGCCGGCGCGGGAGGGAGGAGG
>VYDC01000270.1 GCA_009843585.1 Chloroflexota bacterium
GCCGTGCTCCTCCTGATCGACAACTACGACTCGTTCACCTTCAACCTCTACCAGTACCTCGCCGAGCTCGGCGCGGAGGTGGTCGTGCACCGTCACGACGAGATCACCGTCGAGGAGGCGCTCGCGCTCGGGCCCGAGCGCATCGTGATCTCGCCGGGGCCCTGCACGCCCGACGAGGCGGGGATCTCGGTCGGCCTGATCCGCGCGGTCGCCTCGGGCGAGCGGCCGATACCGCTTCTCGGCGTCTGCCTGGGCCACCAGTGCATCGCGCAGGCGTTCGGGGGCGTCGTCGCCTCGGCCGGCGAGATCCTCCACGGCAAGACCTCGCAGGTCACGCACGACGGGCGCGGCATCTTCGCCGGGCTGCCGGAGCCGCTCGAGGCGATTCGCTATCATTCGCTCGCCGTGGATCCCGGCTCGCTCCCCGCGGAGCTCGAGGTGACGGCGAGGGCGGAGAGCGGCGTGATCATGGCCCTCCGCCACCGCTCACTCCCGATCGCGGGAGTGCAGTTCCACCCCGAGTCGATCGTGACCGAGGCGGGTCACGGGCTGCTGCGGAACTTCCTGGAGATGCCGGCCGCCCCCGACGGGGCGGCGGCCGACCGCGGGGTGGCGTGATGGCCGGCGGCGCCGACATCCGCAGCGCGATCGCAGCCCTTGTCGAGGAGCGGCGCGATCTCGGCGAGGCCGAGGCGCAGGCGGCGATGCGCGAGATCATGGAGGGGGAGGCGACCCCCGCGCAGCTGGCCGCCTTCCTCGTCGCCCTCCGCCTGAAGGGCGAGTCGGTCGACGAGATCGTCGGCATGGCCCGCGTGATGCGGGCGCACGTCCGCCCCGTCGAGGTGGACCGGGGCCCCCTGCTCGACACCTGCGGCACCGGCGGGTCGGGGATGAAGAGCTTCAACGTCTCGACCGCCGCGGCCTTCGTGGCGGCCGGCGCCGGGGCGCTCGTCGCCAAGCACGGGAACCGGGCGGCGACCTCGCGGTCGGGCTCGGCCGACCTGCTGGAGGCGCTCGGCGCGGAGCTGGCGCTCGAGCCGGAGGCCGTCGCCGCCTGCATCGAGCGGACCGGCGTCGGGTTCATGTTCGCGCAGGCCTACCACCCCGCGATGCGGCACGCCGCCGGGCCCCGGCGCGAGCTGGGCGTCCGCACGGTCTTCAACCTGCTCGGCCCCCTCACCAACCCGGCCAGCGCCTCGGCCCGCGTGCTCGGGGTCCCGGGCGCGGAGATCGGAGAGAGGCTCGCTCGCGCCCTCGCGCGGCTCGGCGTCCGGCACGCGCTGGTGGTCTCGGGCGAGGAGGGGCTGGACGAGATCTCGATCGCCGGGCCGACCACCGTCTTCGAGGTGCGGGGCGAGGAGGTCTCGCGCCGCACGGTGGCGCCGGCCGATCTCGGGCTTCCCGTCCACCCGCTCGAGGACGTGCGCGGCGGCACCGCGGAGGAGAACGCGGCGCTGCTGCGCTCCGTCTTCTCGGGCGACGGCCCCCCGGCCGTGCGCGACTTCGTGGTGGCGAACGCCGCCGCCGGCCTCTACGCCGCGGGGCTCGCCTCATCGCTCCGCCAGGGCGCCGAGCAGGCGCGGGAGGCGATAGAGAGCGGCGACGCGGCGGCGCGGGTCGGCGCCTTCGTCGAGGCGACGCGCCGGCTCGCGGCGGGCGGGAGCTGACGTCGTGCCCGAGCCGCTCAGGCGCACCGGCACCGTGCTCGACCGCATCGTGGTGGGCGTTCGCGAGCGCCTCGCCCGCCAGAGGCGCCGCCAGCCGGAGTCGCAGCTCTCCTCGCTCGCGGCGCTGCTCCCGGGCCGGCAGGTCGACTTCTGCGCGCGCCTCGCGGAGGGGACGCCGCTCACGCCGCCCCGCGCGCGCCTGCAGCTCATCGCGGAGGTGAAGAGGGCGTCGCCGTCGAAGGGCGTCTTCGACGAGGGTCTCGACGCCGCGGCCCGCGCGCGCGCGTACCGGGCCGCCGGCGCGGCCTGCGTCTCGGTGCTCACGGAGGAGGACTTCTTCCGCGGCTCCATCGCCGATCTGCGCGCGGCGCGGGGGGCGTTCGGAGACGACCCGGGCCGTCCGGCGCTGCTGCGCAAGGAGTTCATCTTCGACCACTACCAGCTGCGCGAGGCCCGCGCCAACGGGGCCGACGCCGCGCTCCTCATCGCGATGATGCTCGAGCCCGGAGCCCTCGCCGAGCTGGTCGCGAAGACGCGGGACCTCGGGATGGAGCCCCTGGTCGAGGTGCACGACGAGGCCGAGCTCCGGGCGGCGCTCGACGCCGGGGCCCGCGCCGTCGGCGTGAACAACCGCGATCTCAGGAGCTTCGACGAGGATCTCGCGACGACGGAGCGGCTCGCGCCGCTCCTCCCCCCGGGGATCACGCTCGTCGCGGAGTCCGGGATCCGGAGCGCCGCCGACGCCACGCGGATGCACCGGGCCGGAGCGCGGGCGCTGCTGGTCGGGGAGGCGCTCGTGGTCGCGGGCGAGGGCGGCGTCGCCTCGGCGGCGCGCGAGCTGATGCTCGTCGACTCCCCCCGCGCCGCGGGCGTGGCCCGCCCGTGAGCCTCGTCAAGATCTGCGGCAATCGCACGCCGGAGGACGTGCTCGCGGCGGCGGAGGCGGGGGCCGACTTCGTCGGCATGATCTTCGCGCGCTCGGAGCGGCGCGTCGACGCCCAGCAGGGGAGCGCGATGGTCCGCGCCCTCGGCGATCCCCTCTCCGAGCGTCCCCTCGCCGTCCCGCCCCCGGCGCGCCCGCACGTGCGCGAGGAGCGGGAGGCCTGGTTCCGCCACGGCGCAGAGCTCATCGAGTCCTACCTCGAGTCGAAGCGGCCTCTCACCGTCGGCGTCTTCGCCGACCAGGCGCCGGAGGAGGTGAACGCCATCGCGGAGGAGGCGGGCGTCGACCTCGTGCAGCTCGCCGGCGCCGGGAGCTGGGCGGACTGCCTGCTCGTGACGCGCCAGGCGATACGGGTCCTCCACGTCTCGCCCGTCGACCCCCCCTCGGACCCGCTCGCCCTCGTCGAGCCGGGCTTCTCCGTGGCGCTGATGCTGGACTCCGAGCACGGCCCCTACCGCGGCGGGTCGGGCCGCGTCTTCGACTGGGAGGTCGCCCGCCTGGTCTCCGAGCGGCTGCCGATGTTCCTCGCGGGCGGCCTCACGCCCGCGAACGTGGCCGAGGCGGTGGCGACCGTGGGCCCCTGGGCCGTCGACGTCGCCTCCGGCGTGGAGCGCGGGGGCCGCAAGGATCACGAGCTCGTCCGCGCCTTCGTGGGAGCGGCGAAGAGCGCGGGGGCGCCGGCGTGAGCGCCCCCCGCGAGGCGCTGCCGGACGCCGACGGGCGCTTCGGCGGCTTCGGGGGGCGCTACATCCCCGAGACGCTGATGCCGGCGATCGCCGAGCTGGAGTCGGCCTACCGCAGCGCGGCCGCCGACGCCTCCTTCCAGCGGGAGCTGGACGATCTCCTCGCCAACTACGCCGGTCGCCCGACGCCGCTCACCCTGGCTCAGAACCTCTCGGAGCAGCTGGGGCCACGGATCTACCTGAAGCGCGAGGACCTGCTCCACACCGGGGCGCACAAGATCAACGCCGTGCTCGCCCAGGCGCTGCTCGCCCGCGGGATGGGGAAGCGCCGCATCGTCGCCGAGACGGGGGCCGGGCAGCACGGCGTCGCCACCGCCACCGCCTGCGCGCTGCTCGGCATGGAGTGCGTCGTCTACATGGGCGCGGAGGACGTGCGCCGCCAGTCGCTCAACGTCTTCCGGATGAAGCTCCTCGGCGCCGACGTGCGTCCCGTCCACTCGGGCTCGCGCACGCTCAAGGACGCGATCAACGAGGCGATCCGCGACTGGGTGACCAACGTCGCGACCACCCACTACCTGATAGGGAGCGTGGTGGGACCGCACCCCTACCCGGAGATGGTGCGCGACTACCAGTCCGTGATCGGGCGCGAGGCGCGGGCGCAGCTGCTCGAGCTCGAGGGGCGCCTCCCCACCGCCGCCGTCGCCTGCGTCGGCGGCGGCTCGAACGCCATCGGACTCTTCCACGCCTTCCGCGACGACCCGGTGCGGCTCATCGGCGTCGAGGCGGCCGGGGAGGGGCTGGACGGGCGCCACGCAGCGACGCTCTCCCGGGGTGCGCCCGGCGTGCTGCACGGCGCGCGCTCCTACGTCCTCCAGGACCCCCAGGGGCAGATCCTCGAGGCGCACTCGATCTCGGCGGGCCTCGACTATCCGGGCGTGGGGCCCGAGCACGCCTGGCTCAAGCTGGCCGAGCGCGCCGAGTACGTCTCGGTGACCGACAGCGAGGCGCTGGGGGGCTTCGAGCTGCTCTGCCAGGGGGAGGGGATCATCCCGGCGCTCGAGCCGGCGCACGCGGTCGCCTACCTGCCGACCCTGGCCGAGGAGCTCGGCCCGGAGGACATCGTGCTGCTCAATCTCTCGGGGCGCGGCGACAAGGACATGGGAACGGTCGCCGAGGCCCTCGGCGTGACGCTGTAGCCGTGCTCATCGAGCGCTCTCCCTTCCCCGCGCCCGAGCGGTCGGCCTCCTCGCCGGCGCCCGACACCACGCGCCCGCCGTGGCGGCTCTCCGACCTCGCGCTCGGCATGGGGGCGCTTCTCCTCGTGCTGGCTCTCGCCGTCGCGCTGCTCGCGGCACTCGGCGCCCCGGCGGACGGCGGGGGGGAGTGGAGCGCGGGCGCCGCGATCGGCATCAACGCCGCCATGGCCGGCATCGTGCTCGGCCTCGCCGCCCGCCGCGGGATCGGGCTCGCCGACCTGGGATTCCGCCGTCCCACGCGGTGGCTCCTGGTGCTCGTCGCCTGGCTCGGCGCGTACGCCGTGCTCGCCGTCTACGGCGGCCTGCTGCTGCTCATGGAGGCGTCCGGCCTCGACGTCGCGGCGCTCCGGGAGGGGAACCCGCCGCCCGTCGGCGCCGATGCGGGGCCGGCCTCCCTCCTCCTCGCAGCGGTCGCCGTCATCCTCGCGGCGCCGCTGGGAGAGGAGATCTTCTTCCGCGGTCTGCTCTTCGGGGGACTCCGGGGCCGCTCGCGGCTCGTGCCGGCGCTCGCCCTCTCCGGCTTCCTCTTCGCGCTCTTCCACCTCAACGTCGCCGTCCTTCTCCCGTTCGCGGCTATCGGGATGCTCTTCGCCTGGGCCGTCGCGCGGTCGGGCTCCCTGTGGACCTCCATCGGGGCGCACGCGGCCTTCAACTCGCTCGCCTTCGGGCTCCACGTCGCGGGAGCCGGCTCGTGAGCGCGGGCGACCCGGGGGACCGCCTTGCGCGCGCCTTCGCCCGCGCGCGCGCCGAGGGGCGGCCGGCGCTGCTCCCGTTCTTCCCCGTCTGCTGGCCGGAGCGGGACGCCACTCAGGAGATCGTGCGCGCGGCGGTCGAGGGCGGCGCCGACGCTATAGAGTTCGGCTTCCCGTTCAGCGATCCGCTCGCCGACGGCGTGACCAACCAGCGGGCCTACGAGGAGGCGATCGCGAACGGCGCCACGCTCGAACGCCTCTTCGCCGCGAGCGCGGATCTGCGCGCCCAGGACGTTCGCGTGCCGTTCCTGATCATGGGATACTTCAACCCCCTGCTCGCCTACGGGGCGGGCAGGTTCGTGCGGGACGCCGCCGAGGCCGGCATCGACGGGCTCATCGTGGTCGACCTCCCCCCGGAGGAGGCCGCGGAGTTCCAGGCCCTGGCCCGGGCGGCCGGACTGCACGTGGTGTACCTGCTCGCGCCGACCTCGACCGACGAGCGGATCGCTCGCGTCGCTCGGGCCGCAAGCGGGTTCATCTACTGCGTGAGCGTCGCCGGCGTGACCGGCCTCAGAGCGGAGCTCCCCCCCGCGCTCCCCGAGCTGATCGGGCGGGTGCGGGCGCGGACCGATGTTCCGCTCGTCGTCGGCTTCGGCATCTCGGCGGCGCGGCACGTGCGGGAGGTGGGTCGCATCGCGGACGGCGCCGCCGTCGGGAGCGCGTTCGTCGAGGTCATCCGCGAGGCGCCACGGGAGCGCCGGGCCGAACGTGTTCGGGAGTTCGTGAGGGGAATCGCCGGCCGTGATCCAGCCGCACCGGGGGCGGACTGAGCGGGATGCGAGGGGGGCGGCGCCTCAGCCGCGCCCCGGGCCCGCCGCGCTCCGGGGAGGCTGGACCTTGGCCGGCGCCTTTGGGGAGCCCGCGCCGGCCCGCGTCTCCGGCGGCGCGGGGCGGCGGTAGGGCGACGACCCACCGGCCGGCTCTCTGACGCGACATCGTGGGTGCACACGGGATGGGGAGCGCACGCGCCATGCCGGTCCGTGGTATCCGGGGCGCCACAACGGCGGAGACGAACTCGCGCGAGGCGATCCTCGAGGCGACGTCCGAGCTGCTCGATTGCCTCGTGCGCGCCAACGGCGTGAGGCGCGAGGACGTCGTCTCGATCCTGTTCAGCACGACGCCGGACCTGAACGCGGAGTTCCCCGCCGTCGCCGCGCGCGCGGCCGGCTGGGAGGACGTCGCCCTGCTCTGCATGCACGAGATGAGCGTGCCGGGGAGCCTGCAGCAGTGCGTGCGCATACTGATCCACGTCAACACGGAGCGGGCTGCGCACGAGATAGAGCACGTCTACCTGAGGGGCGCGAGGGTGCTCCGGCCCGATCTCGCGGCCGCGCCGGAGCCCCGGCCCCGGGAGGATGCACCGTGATCGTTGTGATGAAGATCGGACACCGGCCCGAGCAGCGGGATGCCGTCGTCGCACGGATCCGCGAGCTCGGGCTTCGTGAGCGCGAGATCGTCGGCGTCGAGCGCACCGTGCTGGCCGTCCTGGGGCAGGTCTACCCCGAGCTCCGCGACGAGCTCGTGAGGATGGACGGCGTCGACGACGTCGTGCGGATCTCCAAGCCCTACAAGCTCGCCTCGCGGGAGACCCACCCGGAGGACACCGTGGTGGATCTCCCCTACGGGCTCCGCGTCGGGGGCGGCGAGACCGTGGTGATCGCGGGCCCCTGCTCGATTGAGAGCGAGGAGCAGCTCTTCGAGTCGGCGCGCGCCGTCCGCCGCTCGGGGGCACACATCCTGCGCGGCGGCGCCTTCAAGCCCCGCAGCTCGCCCTACTCCTTCCGCGGGCTGGGGCGGGA
>VYDC01000049.1 GCA_009843585.1 Chloroflexota bacterium
CCGTCCCGCCTCCGAGGCCCAGGCGAGGCTCCTCGGCGTCGCCCGGGCCCTCGCGCCCCGCTTCGCGGAGCGAGCCGGCCGGCACGACCAGGACGCGACGCTGCCCCGGGAGAACCTCGCGGACCTGCGCGACGCCGGCTACCTCGCCGCCGCCGTTCCCGTCGAGTACGGCGGGAGCGGGCACGGGCTCTTCGACGTGACCGCGGCGCAGCTCGAACTCGCGCGGGGCGACGGATCCACGGCGCTCGCCGTCGGCATGCACGTGATGACCTGCGGCACGGAGGCGTCGGCGCGCTCGTGGCCGGAGGAGGCCCGACGGCGCATCCTCGGCGAGGTCACCGGGCGGGGCGCTCTCATCAACAACATCGCCGCCGAGCCGGAGCTCGGCTCGCCCCGGGGCGGCGGTCGGCCGCGGACGGTGCTGGTGCCCGCCGGCCCGGGGCGGTGGCGTCTGAGCGGCCACAAGACCTTCTCGACGCTCGCGCCCGAGCTCGCCTACCTCATCACCTACGTCGCGGTGGAGGACGGGAGCGGGGATACCGGCCGCGTCGCGGTGTCAGGCGATCTCCCGGGCGTGCGCGTCGAGGAGACCTGGGACGCCCTGGGGATGCGCGCCACCGCCTCGCACGACGTGCACTTCGACGACGTGGAGCTCTCCGACGCCGACCTCCTGACGCGCCGCCCGCCCGGTGAGCCGGACCCGGCGATGATGCAGGGGGGGTGGTTCCCGCTCACCGTCGCGGCCGCCTATCTCGGCGTGGCGTTCTCCGCCCGCGACGAGGCGGTGCGCTTCGCGCGCGAGCGCCGGCCCACGGGCTACGCCGCCCCGATCTCGCAGATCCCGCACGTCAGGGAGCGGGTCGGCGGCATGGACGCGACGCTCCTCGCGGCCCGCACCTTCCTCCTCGCGACGGCCGAGGAGTGGGAGGCGCGGCCGGAGGGTCGCCTCGCGCTGGCGCCGCAGGTCGCGGCGGCGAAGCGCTTCGCGACGAACGGGGCGGTCGAGGTGGTCGACGCCGCGATGCGCGTCGTGGGCGGCGTGGCGCTTCTGCGGGGTCACGCGCTCGAGCGCCACTACCGCGACGTGCGCGGGGGACTCGTCAACCCGCCGATCGACGCCCGGGCGCTGGAGATGCTCGCCCGCGCCGCGCTCGACGAACCCGGGGAGCGGCACCCGCACGACGGCTGACGCCGGCCGATGCGCGCCGCACTCCTTGTCAGACGAATGCGCCGACTCCTATTCTCTGGGCGGAGTCTCTCCGTCGCGCGGGATGAGACGGTCCACGCGGCGCGGGACGGGCGAGGACGTACCCCATGGCGACCCCGCTGCTCGACGCGATCGACTCCCCGGACGATCTCAAGGGGTTGAGCGACCGCGAGCTGGAGCAACTCGCGGAGGAGGTGCGCGAGGTCATCATCTCGGTGATCGTCGAGCGCGGCGGGCACCTCGCCTCGAACCTCGGCGTCGTCGAGCTCACGATCGCGCTCCACCGCGCCTTCGACAGCCCCCGCGACAGCCTGGTGTGGGACACCACCAACCAGATGTACACGCACAAGCTCATCACCGGGCGTCGCGCCGAGTTCGAGAGCATCCGCCTGGAGGGCGGGCTGTCGGGATTCGGCGAGCGGGGGGAGAGCCCGCACGACACGCTCAGCGCGGGTCACGCCGGGACCGGCCTCTCCATCGCCCTCGGCCTCGCGGCCGGCGCCGCGAACAGGGAGGAGGACTCCTGGACGGTCGCGATCGTCGGCGACGGCGCGATGACCTCCGGATCGAGCTTCGAGGCCCTCAACAACATCGCGCATCTCAACCCGGATCGCTTCATCATCGTGCTCAACGACAACGGGATGTCGATATCGGAGAACATCGGCTTCCTCACGAACTGGCGGAAGCGCGTGATCACGCATCCCGAGTTCAACGCGATGGTGGACCGGATGCGGTCGCTCTCGCAGAGGATGCCCACCGGCGAGCTCCTCTACCGGATCGTGAAGCGCTTCAACACCGGTCTCGCCGGCCTCATCATCCCGACCATGTTCTGGAAGGAGATGGGGTTCGAGTACCTCGGGCCGATCGACGGGCACGACCTGGAGCAGCTCGATCTCACGATCAGGCAGGCCCGGAACCCGACCGGAACGGTCCCGGTCGTGCACGTGGTCACGCACAAGGGGCACGGCTACGAGCCGGCCGAGAGCAACCCGGTCCAGTTCCATCAGCCGAGCTCGCCGCTCGGGGCCGGGACCGGGGCGCCGACCTACTCCAAGGTCTTCGCGCAGACGCTCGCCCGCGTCATGGGCGAGGACCCCTCCGTCGTCGGCATCAGCGCGGCGATGCTCGAGGGCACCGGCCTCGCCGAGATCCGCGACGAGTTCCCGACGAGGATCTTCGACGTCGGCATCGCCGAGCAGCACGCCGTCAGCATGGCCGCCGGGATGGCGGCGGGCGGGCTCTCGCCCTTCGTCTCGATCTACTCGACCTTCCTCCAGCGGGCCTTCGACCAGATCGCCCACGACATCTGCCTGCAGGATCTCCCCGTCACGCTGATCGCCGACCGGGCCGGGATCGTCGGCGAGGACGGGAAGACGCACCACGGCGCCTTCGACATCTCCTACCTGCGCTGCCTTCCCAACACCGTGATCGCCGCGCCGATGGACGAGAACGAGCTCCAGCACCTGGTCTACACCGCGTACCGCCACGACGGCCCCTTCGCCATCCGCATACCGCGGGGGGCGGCGGTCGGAGCGCCCCTGGACGACGAGCTGCGCGAGCTCCCCATCGGGCGGGGCTCCCTGCTCCGGGAGGGGTCCGACGTCGTGCTCGTCGCCGTCGGCAAGGCGGTCCAGGCGGCCATCGAGGCGGCGGACGTGCTCGCGGAGGAGGGGATCTCCTGCGGCATCGTGAACCCGCTCTTCGTGAAGCCGCTGGACGTCGATCTGCTCGTCGAGCAGGCGCGGCGCACCGGGCGCGTCGTGACCGTCGAGGAGAACGTCCTCGCCGGCGGCTTCGGCTCGGCCGTGCTCGAGACCTTCGCGGACGCGGGGCTCTCCGAGGTCCTGGTCCACCGCGTCGGGATGCCCGACGCCTTCGTCGAGCACGGGACCGCGGCCGCGCAGCGGCACCGCCTGCAGCTCGACGCCGAGGGCATCGCGCAGCAGGTCCGGAGCGCCTTCTTCGCCGCCGAGGCCGGAACTCCCGCGTAGCCCCCGGGGCACGCACCGGCTACGGCTGCGGCGCGTCGCTCCTCGCGCGCGAGGGCAGGGCGACGACCGCGTGCCCGGGTGTCGTGGACTCGCCGTCCTGGTTGAGGATGTCGAGCGCGATGTCGACGAGCTGATCGCCGCCCTCGATGCGCGTGCCGGTGACGCGCCCCGTCACCCCCAGCACGTCCCCCCTCTGGTTGACGGCCCGGTAGCGGCATCCGACCTCGCGGATGTCGGCCTCCTCGCCCGCCCAGGAGCGGAGCAGGTTGTGGAGATAGGAGAAGCGCATCATCCCCATGCCGAACGCCCCCTGCGGATTCTCGGCGGCGCGCGCCGCCGCATCGTCCATGTGCACCTCGAAGAACTCGTCGTTGACGGCGGCGAAGCGGTTCCAGTTGAGGAGTCCCGTCTCGCGCCGCCACACCGGTAGCTCGTCGCCGACCGCGACGTCCTCGAAGTAGAGAGAGACGCCCGCGCGCTCACCGCCCATCGCCTCCTCCTGAGACATGGCTGCTGCCTCCTAGTAGCGGATGCTGGTGATGAAGCGCGTCCGGACCAGCTCCTCGCGCTGGTTGGTCCACTCCGTCTCCGAGCGGATGAAGAGGGTCGGCCCGAGCCTGGTCTCCCGCTGGTCCCAGTCGGCGAGACGCGCGCGCTCCCGGATCACGTCGCCCGGGCGCATCGGCACGCCGTAGAGATCGCGCGTCCCGCCCGCCATCGAGCGCAGGCCGGGCAGCGCGTCGGTCTCGAGCCCGGAGTCGGCGGCGTCGCGCTCCACCGGCCAGGTGAAGGCGTTGAACTCGAGCGGCGCGACGATGCCGCCGTGCCGGGTGCGGGCCGCGTACTCCTCATCCCAGTAGAGCCGGGGCGCGGGATCCGGCCAGTAGCAGGCGATCGCCCACCTGCGGATGGCGGAGGCGCTCACCGGCTCCGAGAGGCGCTCGCGCAGCCAGAGGCCGCGGCGCGACTCGAGCTCCGGCGTGACGAGCGAGCGGGCCTCGGCCGACATCGAACCCCCCGGAAGGCGCGGCTTCCCCGCGGACTCTACCAGCAGCGAGGCCGGCCGCTCGCGCCCCTGTCGCCCTGCCGGAGCCTCGCGTACGGTCGATACATGCAGACCCGCGCCTCACGCGACGATCATCCGGGTGTCGGCGCGAGGCTGCGCTCGCGCCTCTCCGCGCAGGTCGACGGCTCCTCGCGCGCGGCGCCGCTGCTGCTCGCGGCGATCGTCGGCCTCGCCGCCGGGCTCGGCGCCGTCGGCTTCACCGCCCTGCTCGAAGGGGTGGACGCGCTCTTCTTCGACGTGCTGTGGAGCGGGCTGCTCGGCGCCCCGCGCTGGGGGCTGCTGCTGATACCGGCGCTCGGCGGGCTGCTGGTGGGGCCGCTGGCCTTCCGCCTCGCGCGCGAGACCCGCGGCCCCGGCGTCGCCGAGATCCTGCTCGCCGTGGAGACGCGGGCCGGCCGCATCCACCCGCGCACCGCCGTCACCAAGTCGCTCGCCACCGCGCTCACCGTCGGCTCGGGCGGATCGGCCGGACGGGAGGGGCCGATCGCTCAGATCGGAGCCTCGGTCGGCTCCGCGGTGGGGCAGGCACTCCGGCTCTCCCCGGACACCGTCACCCTCCTGCTGGCGGCGGGGGCGGCCGCCGGCGTCGCCGCCACCTTCCACACCCCTATAGCCGGCGTCTTCTTCGCGCTCGAGGTGATCCTGCGCAGCTTCAACACGCGCAACTTCTCCGTCGTCGTGCTGGCGTCTGTGATCGGGACGGCCACCTCGGTCGCGCTCCGGGGCGACACCCCCTACGTCGAGATCCCGGGCGACACGCGGATCGACCCCGGCGAGGTGCCGCTCCACGCCCTGCTCGGCGTGGTCTGCGGCGTCGTCGGCGTCGCCTTCATCCGGGGCCTCTACTGGAGCGAGGAGCGCTTCGCGCGACTTCCGGTCCCGGCGCTGCTCCTGCCGGCGCTCGGCGGGCTCGCCGTCGGCGCGCTGGCGCTTGCCGACCGACGCGTGCTCGGGCTCAGCCACGACGCGCTCGAGGCCGCGGTCAGCGGCGAGACCGCGGCCGCCGCGCTGCTGCTGGTGGTCGCACTCAAGCTCGTCGCCACCTCGGTCACGATCGGCTCGGGCGGCTCCGGCGGCGCCTTCGGACCCTCGCTCCTGATGGGAGCGGCGCTCGGCGGCGCCTTCGGCGACGTGGTGCACCGGCTGGTGCCGAACGTGGCCCACACGCCGGAGGAGTACGCCATCCTCGGCATGGGTGCGCTCTTCGCCGGCACGGCGCGCGCGCCCATCACGGCGGTCCTCATCCTCTTCGAGCTGACGCGCGACTACCACCTGATGCTGCCCTCGATGACGGCCGTCGTCGCGGCGACCGTGATCTCCCAGCGGCTCGTCCCGTGGTCCATCTACACGTTCAAGCTCGAGCGCTCGGGCGTGCGCGTCGCGGAGCAGGAGGCCCCGGTCTCCCTGATGCAGACGATCCGCGTCGCCGACGCGATGTCGCCGGTCCGGCTCTCCGTCACCGCCGACGCCCGGGCCGACGAGATCATGCGGCAGGGCCAGGCCGATCCGGAGTCGGTGACGCTCCTGCTCGACGAGCGGGGGCTGGTCGCGGGCATCATCACCAACACCGACCTCAACAGCGCGCTCGCCGACGGGCGGCCGGACGCGACGGCGGGCTCGATGGCGACGCGCAACGTGCGCACGGTCTTCGCCGACGAGACGCTCGACGACGCGCTGCGGATCTTCGCCGACCATGCGATCTCGGCACTCCCGGTCGTCGAGCGCGACGGCGGGGGGTTGGCGCCCGTCGGCGTGCTGCGTCGCTCGGACATCACGCAGGCCTACGCGCAGGTCGTGGGCAGGCGCGAGACGGCCGAGCGCCGGCGCCGTCTCGCGCCGGTGGCCGGTGACGACGTGCGCTACCTGGAGCTCGAGGTCGCGCGCGGGAGCCGCGCCGCCGGTCGCCGGCTTCGCGAGCTCGACCTGACCGCCGATGCAGTGATCGTCGCCGTCCGCCAGCGCGGCGCCACGCAGATCCCGCGCGGCGACACGCGCCTCCACCGGGGAGACCGCGTCACCGTGATCGCGGCGCGAGACGCCGTCGACGAGGTGCGCGCCCGCTTCGCGGGAGAGGAGGGCGCGGCGCGGTGATCCCGCGCGCCGGGCACCGGCCTCCGGGAGCGCCGCTATACTCGGCGCGATGACCCTCCTCCACGCGGTCGCGCACCCCGCCGTCCCCGACTCGGAGGCGGACCGCCTGCTCCCGACCCTGATCGCGCTCCACGGCCACGGCGCCCACGCGCAGGATCTGCTCGGACTCGGCCCGATCCTCGCGCATGGCCAGCTCCTGATGATCTGTCCGCAGGCGGAGTTCGCCATCGAGCCGGGGTACCCGGGATACACCTGGTTCCGGCGCGGCGCCGGCGAGCAGCGCGCGCCCGGCGAGCTGGAGCGCGTCATGGGGCTGCTCGCCGGGTTCCTGGACGACGTGGAGCGGCGCTACCCGGTCGACCCCGCGCGCGTCGCCCTGCTCGGCTTCTCGCAGGGAGGATCGCTCGCCTATGCGCTCGCGCTCACCGATCCCGGGCGCTTCTCGGGCCTCGCCGCGCTCTCGACGTCGCTTCAGCCGGAGGTGCTCGACGCCATCACGCCGCACGCCGACGTCCCCCGCCTCCCGGTGCTGGTCCAGCACGGGAGCCACGACGAGTTGATCTCGGTGGGGAAGGCGCGCGACTCCTGCGAGAGCCTGCGCGCGCTCGGCGCGGAGCCGGAGTTCCACGAGTACCTGATGGGTCACCAGATCAACAACGAGAGCGCCCGCGATCTCTCGCTCTGGCTCGAGCGCGTGCTCGGGCTCCCCGAGGAT
>VYDC01000166.1 GCA_009843585.1 Chloroflexota bacterium
GGGAGGGGGAGGGGCGATGGACGAGCGACTGACGGCGATCCGCGACTTCATCTCGTCGCGGGAGCCCGGCGTGACGAGCTTTCTCACGACGGTGAACCGCTACGGCGACGCCTACGTGCGGCAGGTGAGCTGCCTGGTCGAGAGCTTCGAGACGGGGCTTCGGCTGGGGACGATCGGCCGCGTGCGCGAGGGCGATCTCAAGGCGCGCCATCTGGACGACAACCCCCGCGTGACGATGCACTGGGTGCAGACGGCCGGGGCGGGGATCGGCCCGAGCGAGCGCGCCGCCCGCAACGTGACGGTGCAGGCCGACGTCGAGGTCGTGCGCGACGAGCAGGGGATCCGCGACTTCCTGGAGCGCCGCTCACGGGCGTGGGGCCAGAACACCAACCTCGCGGTCGAGTACGAGCGCTACGTGATGGTGATGACGCCGCGCCGCCTCCGCGCGGAGGGCTTCAGCGAGGTCTTCGAGGAGATCGTCATCCTGACCGATTTCGCCCGCCCGGAGAGCTACCGCCTGGTCAACTACCGCGAGGGCATCGGCCCCTCGCGCGGCGCCTGACCGGACGACCGGGGTCGCCCTCAGCGGATCGCCGGCAGCACGTACCGCGCCGCCGACCAGAGCAAGCTCGAGAGCGGCAGGTACGCCGGGCTGAGGAACCAGGGGTGCAGCTCCTCCCGGACGGCGACGACGTAGCTGTGCCCGGCGAGCGGGACCAGCGCGGCGTCCGAGAGCAAGCGCTCCTGCAGCCGGCGGTACATCCCCGCCTGCCGCGCCGGCCGGGCCTGCCGTATCGCGCGCAGCTCGGAGCTCAGGCGCACCGACTCGAAGAGCCGGCCGGGCATCCCGCGCGGCGCGGCGAAGTCGATGCCGAGGTCGTAGTGGCGGTCGGCGATGCCGTGGCTGCAGTCGCCGCGCAGGTACATCTCGGGGACCTCGCCCTCCCGCAGCTCCCCGGTCGTCACCACGCGCACCGAGAGGCCGGCGTCGCCCAGGGCCGCGGCGACGAGCGCGCCGATGCGCCCTCCCTCCGCCGAGGCGGGGACGGCGAAGGTGACCGCGGCGCCGCTCTGGCCGGCTGAGTCGACCAGGCGGCGGGCGCGGGCGAGGTCGGTCTCGTAGACCCAGCCCGACTCGTCGTAGCCCGGCGTGTTGGGCTGGTAGATCCCGCGCTGCTCCTCCGCGAGGCCGAGGTAGCCCTCCTCGACGATGCGCCGGTAGGGGAGGGAGCGCAGGACGGCCTCCCGCACCGCGCGCTCCCCGAAGGGGGCGCGCGAGCGGTCGAGCTCGATCGTGGCGTGGTTGGTGCGGCCGAGCAGCAGCCGCACGCCGTCGAGGCGCTCGATGCGCCGCGCCTCGTCCGGGTAGAGGCCGGCCAGGACGTTGACCTCGCCTCCCTCGAAGAGCTCGAGGCCTCGCTCCCGGCTCGGCGCGGCGACGTAGGCGGCGCCGTCAACGGGCGGGGGCCCGCTCCAAAACTCCGCCCTCGGCTGAAGCTCGAGCCGCTCGGGGTCGCGCCTGGTCACCGTGAAGGCGCCGAAGCCGCAGGGGGTCCGCTCAAGGTACGCCGTCGCCCAGGGATCGGCCGCGGTTGAGTGCCGCCGGGCCTCGGTGGCGTCGACGATGGCGGCCGTCGCGTAGCTCAGGAAGCGCGGGAAGTCCGGGTTGTGCCCCTCTATGCGGAACTCGACGCGGTGGCGGCCGAGGGGGCGCACGCCCCCCTCGCGGGCGAGACCGGCGATGGTGGAGGCGCGCCACATCCCGATCCCCCGGAGCGCCATCACGCGCTCGTAGCTCCACGCGACGTCCTCCGCCGTGAGCTCGTTCCCGGCGTGGCTCCGGACGCCCTCCCGCAGGGTGACGATCCAGCGGCTCGCCTCGTCGCGGGGCTCGAAGGAGCGCGCGAGCCGGCCGAGCATGCGGGAGTAGTCGGCGTAGAGGCGGCCGTCGGGGAGCGTGCCCACGGCCGGCGCGGCGAGCGCATCGAAGAGGTGGTAGGCCAGGTGGTAGGGACGGGCGGGGCCGTGCCCGACAGAGCCGCTCGGCGGATCGCAGTCCAGCGCCGCCTCGGTCGACTCCAGCGCCATGAGGAGCGTGCGGCCGTCCGCTGGCGCCCGCCGCACAGCCCGCCGCCTCCCCGGCGCGGCCTTGCTCCCTACGCCCCCTCGAAGTCGAGCGAGAGCGAGTTGATGCAGTAGCGCTCGCCGGTGGGCCGCGGGCCGTCGGGGAAGACGTGCCCGAGGTGGGAGCTGCAGCGCCCGCACGCGACCTCGGTGCGGATCATCCCGTAGCTGAGGTCGGTCTCCGTCGTCACCGCGTCCTCGCTCGCCGGCTCCCAGAAGCTCGGCCAGCCGGTGCCGGAGTCGTACTTGGTGGCGGACCGGAACAGCTCGGCGCCGCAGGCGGCGCAGCAGTAGGTGCCGTCCCCCTTCTCGTCGACGTAGCGGCCGCTGAAGGGCGGCTCGGTGCCGCGCTCGCGCAGCACGTGGAACTGCTGCGGCGTCAGCCTCTCCCGCCACTCCCGCTCGTCGCGCGCGATGCTCTTCTCCATGGCCGCCTCCTGCCGAGCGTCGTGCTCCGACCGGCGGAGAGCGTACCAGCAGGGCGGGGCGCCCGCCGCGGCGCTGCGGCCGAAGGGCGCGCCTCCTCCGGCCCGCCGGGGCGTACACTCCGCGTCGTGAGCGGTCTGCGCGTCGGCGTGCTGGGGGCGGGCTTCGGCGCCGCCGTCCATGTCCCGGCCTTCCTCTCGGAGGGGTGGGAGGTCGTCGCGCTCTGGGGACGCTCCGGGGAGCGCACGCGCGAGGCCGCCGCGGGGGCCGGCGTCGCGGCGTGGGAGGGGCACTGGCGCGACCTGATCGAGCGTCGAGACCTGGACGCGGTCGCGATCGCCACCCCCCCGGCGCCCCACCGGGAGATGGTGCTCTCAGCGGTGGCGTCCGGGAAGCACGTGCTCTGCGAGAAGCCGTTCGCGCTCGATGCCGCGGAGGCGGCCGAGATGGCCGGGGCGGCCTCGCGCTCAGGCCTCACCGCGATGATCGCCCACGAGTTCCGCCACGCTCCCCCGCGGGCGCACATCGCGCGCCTGCTGGAGCAGGGCTATATCGGGGAGCCGCTCGTCGCCTCGTTGGAGCTCCTGATCGGCCGGCCGCCGGCGGGCGAGCCCCCGCCCCTGACGTGGCAGGGGCGGGCCTCAGACGGGGGCGGCCTGCTCGGGGCGCTCGGCTCGCACTACATCGACGGTCTCAGGCACTGGTTCGGCGACGTGGAGGTGGCGGGCGGCCGTCTCGCCGTGCTCCGGCCCGAGCGCCGCGATCCCGTCACGGGCGACGCGGCGCTGGCGGACGCCGACGACACCTTCAGCTTCCACCTGCTCTTCCGGTCGGGCGTCGTGGCGACGATGACCGCGACCTGGACGGCGGTCCCCGCCATCGGGGCGCGCATCCACCTCGTCGGCTCGGAGGGCGTGCTCGAGGCGACGCAGCCGGGGCCGAATCCCCAGCCGGACGGCGTCGTCCTTGGCGGCCGCGCGGGGGAGGACGGCCTCAGGGAGCTTCCGACGCCCTCCGATCTCGTTCCCTTCCGCGACGACCGCGATCACCGCCTGATGGCGTTCCGCCTGCTCGTGCGCGACTTCGAGCGAGGCATCCGCTCGGGCACGTCCCCCGCCCCCTCCTTCGAGGACGGGGCGCGGGCCCAGGCGGTCATCGACGCGGTCCGCGAGTCGGCGGAGAAGGGCTCGGTCGTCGCGCTCGGCTAGCGTGGGCGGGCCGACCGCGCGCCCGACGCGCCGCGAGGCGGCGGGCTCTCGACCGGGGGAGGAGACGATGGCGCTGAGCCGCGACCAGGCGGAGCGCGCGCTCGCCGCGGCGACCGCGCGGGCGCGCGAGCTCGGCGTGCGCGTGGGGATCTCGGTCGTCGACGAGCGCGGCTACACCGTCGCCGCGGCGCGGATGGACGGGACGCGCCCCTTCGCGGTCGACGTCGCGGCGGGGAAGGCGCGCGCCGCCGCGCTCTTCGGGCTCCCGAGCGCGGAGATCGAGGTCTCGGAGCCGGTCTTCCTGGCGGCGGCGGAGCTGCACGGCGGGCGGCTCGTGCGCTCCCGCGGCGGCGTCCCGGTCCGCGTCCGCGGGGAGCTCTGCGGCGGCATCGGCGCGGGCGGCGCCTCCGCCGCGGAGGACGAGCTCATCGCCGGGGCCGGCGCCGACTCCCTCGCCGGCGGCTGACCGAGGCCGCTACCCCCTCGCACCCGCATCGAGCACGGAGAGCAGTCCGTAGAGCACGAGGATCGCGATCATCGGCGTGATGTCGACCATGCCGACGCGCGGGATGAGCCGCCGGAGCGGATCGAGCACCGGCTCCGTGACCGCGTCGAGCCCGCGGAACAGCGTCCCGCTGCGGTCGACCGGGAACCAGCTCAGGACGGCGCGGAGGAAGATCGCGAAGATCAGCCCCTGGATCATGATCCGGATGAGTTCGACCAGAACCGCCACGCGCTACTCCCCGAGCTCCTGGGCACGCGCGTAGGCGGCCTCGATGGCGTCGTCGAAGGCCGCGCGCATCCCCGCGGCCTCAAGCTCAGCGACGGCGGCGGCGGTCGTGCCGCCGGGCGAGGTCACGGCGTAGCGTAGCTCGGCGGGCGCCGACTCGCTCGCGAGCGCGTAGCGCGCCGCGCCGGCGACCGTGGCCAGCACGAGGCGCTGCGCCTCCGGGCGCTTCATCCCCAGGCGGACGCCGGACTCGATCATCGCCTCGATCATCATGTAGACGTAGGCGGGCCCGGAGCCGTGCACGGCCGTGGCGAGGTCTATGGCGTCGTCGCTGTCGACCTCCACCACCGCCGCCGAGACGGCGGAGAGGATGTGCTCGGCGGTCTCCCGCTGGGCCGGCGAGAGGTCGGCCGCGGCGTAGTAGACGGTGGCCCCCTCGCCGATGGCGGCGGGGAGGTTCGGCATCACGCGCACGCTCGCGCGGTGGCGCGCGAAGCGCTGCACGTCGGCGAGCCGGATGCCCGCCGCGACGGAGAGCAGGACGGCCGAGGCCGGGATCGCGCCCGCCAGCGCCTGCGCCGCCCCCTCGAGGTCCTGCGGCTTCACCGCGACCAGTACGACGTCGGCGCCGATCGAGGCGCTCTCGGCGTCGTCGGTGATGCGCACGCCGTGCTCGCTCAGGGCGGTGCGGCGGGCCTCCGCGATCTCGGCGACCGCGATCTCCGACGGGTCGGCGACGCCGGCGCGCAGCAGGCCCCGGAGGAAGGCCTCGCCCATGAAGCCGCCGCCGATGATCCCGACCCGCACTAGCCCGCTCCCGTCGCCCGCTCGCCGAGCAGGGCGCGCCCGATCCGCACGAGCGTCGCCCCCTCCTCGACGGCGACGCGGTAGTCGTCGGTCATCCCCATCGAGAGTCCCGTGAGGCCGTGCTCCCGGGCCAGCCGCGCGAGCGCCCGGAAGTGCGGCCTCGCCGATTCCGGATCCCCCTCCGGCGCGACCGTCATCAGTCCGAGCACCACGACCGCCTCGCTCGCGAGCGCCGCCTCGAGCAGCGGCTCGAGCTCTCCGGGCGCCACGCCGTGCTTGGCGGGATCGCCGGCCACGTTGACCTGAAGGTAGCAGGGGAGGGGGGATGCGGCACCCCCGCGGCTCTCCCGCAGCCGCCCGTGCTCGCGCTCGATCGCCCGGAGGAGCCGCTGGGAGTCGAGCGAGTGCAGGCACGAGATGAGCGGCACTACCTCGCGCACCTTGTTGCGCTGCAGATGACCGATGAAGTGCCAGCGCGGGGCCTCGCCCGGGCCCGGCCGCTCCGCCGCGAGGGCCCGCGCCTTCGGTGCGAGCTCCTGCGCCCGGCTCTCGCCGAGATCGGCGAGGCCGGCCGCGAGCGCGTCGCGCGCGCGCTCGGCCGGGTGGCCCTTCGTCACCGCCACCACCGCGACCTCCCCGGCCGGGCGCGCGGCTCGCGCGCAGGCGCCGGCGATCTCGGCTTCGAGCGCGGCGATCGCCGCCCGGATGTCGGGCCCGGGCGAGGCGGCCGTCATCGGGGACCGCGCGGCCTGCGGCCGCCCGCGGCCGTCCGCCGGGGTGGGGTGCACACGCCGTCAGGGCTGCCCCCGGCTGCGCCTGCGGTCGCGCAGCGAGATCACGGTCAGGACCGCGACGCCGAGCGCCAGGTAGGCGAGGCCGGCGAGCAGATGCAGCCGGAAGAGCACGAACGCGAGCGCGAGCAGCGCGATGCCGCCCAGGGCGAAGAAGAAGAAGCCGAAGAGGACGCCGTAGCTCTCCATCGTCATCGCGAGCGCCCGGCGCCAGCTGTTCGGCGGCGGATCGTGGTCGTGGGGGTCCATCCATCCCATGGCGGGAGTGTACGCGCCCGGCCGGCTCCTAGGTGGTCGAGGCGGCCGGCGCCGCCATGCGACCGCGGGCCTCCTCGAGCGAGAGCGGCACCCGGGGGAGCTCCTCGCTCCCGTCGACCAGGCGCTCCGTCTCGTCCACGAAGAGCCGGGGCTGGTCGACCGGCCTCCGGGGCGAGAGCGCGAGGCGGTGCAGCTCGTCGAGCATGTCGTCCACGGAGACGAAGTCGCGGTAGTCGGAGGCGAAGCGGATGTAGGCGATCGGGTCGAGGCGGCGCAGATGGGTGATCGCCATCTCTGCGACGACGCGGCTCTCGATCTCGCCCCGGCCGCTCGCGACCAGCCGTGCCTCGATCGCGTCCACCACGGCGTCGATCGCGCCGGCCGGAAGCGGTCGCTTCCCCGCGGCCCGGCTCAGTCCCGAGAAGAGCTTGCCGCGCTGGAAGGGCTCGCGGCGGCCGTCCCGCTTCGCCACGAGCAGCGGTTCACGGCGCAGGAGCTCGTCGGTCACGAAGCGCTCGTCACAGGCGGGGCAGTGGCGGCGCCTGCGCACCGCGCCCTCGGAGGAGCGGGCGTCGAGGACGCGTGTGGACTCGGAGCCGCAGGAAGGGCATCGCATCAAGTCGTCTCGTTCCGGTCGGGGGAGGGAGGCGGCGGTGCGGGAG
>VYDC01000010.1:0-1836 GCA_009843585.1 Chloroflexota bacterium
GTCCCGGGCGTCTCGGGGGACGCGACCGTGCTCGGCGTCGTCGAGTTGACCGTGCTCGACGTGCTGGTCGCGGGCGACGTCTACCGCGTCCGCCTCGCGGGGTTCGCCCTCCCCGACGTCTGGGGCGTCGTCCAGTGCTACGGCGAGGAGGCTCGAACGGTCGTGGAACGGCTCGCCCCGCCGGGAAGCTCGCTCACGCTGGAGGCCGCCGGGAGCGACGGCCTCCTCCCCTCCGTCTACGCCTGGTCGGGGGAGACGCTCCTCAACGCGCGCATCGTCGAGATCGGCTACGGGCTCGTGCGCGAGTCCGGGAGCCGCGGCGTGCACGCGGCGGCGCTGCTGGAGGCGCAGAGCGAGGCGGCGCGCACCATCGCGGGCCTGTGGGGCGCCGCGGTCGGCATCGACTCCTACCGCGGGGGCGTCGAGTGCGAGTCGCTCAGCGGCTTCTTCTCGGCGGCGCACGTCGGCACGGCCTCCCTCCTCGAGGAGGGCGTCCCGCACGGCCGCCTCGGCTACTGGCTCCCGTAGGGCCGGGGCCCCGGATGCGCTCGCCGCCCGAGACCCGGGCCGGGAGGAGACCGGGGAGCGACGTCCTGCTCTACGACGACGGCTGCGCCTGCTGCCGGGCCTCGGCGGCCTGGCTCGCCCGGCGCGCCCGGCGTTCCCTGACGCTGCTCCCGATCTCCGCCGCTCAGGACCGCGGCCTGCTCGAAGGGCTCGGGGAGCGGGAGCTCTGGGCGAGCGCCCACTTCGTGACGGCGGCGGGCGTCGAGTACCACGGCGGCGCGGCGATGACGCAGGCGCTGCGGCTGGGCCCCGGCGGCCGCGCATGGGCGCTCCTCGACCTCGCGCCGCTCTCCTGGCTCCGCGACGCCGGCTACGCCCTCGCCGTGCGCCTGCGCGGGCGCATCGCCTGCGCCCCCGGCCGGCCCGGCGCGCCGCGCTGAGCGGGATCGGTCGGGGACGGGTACGCTGGGAGCGAGGGGGAGGAGGGCGCCCGATGTTCGGAATGTTCGCCAGGCACAGGACGACGATACCGGCCCCCGGCGAGGCGCTCCCCGGCCGCTCCGAGCGGATGCCGGTGCCCGAGGCGCACTTCGTGAGCGGGCGGGAGCTCACGCCGCCCTTCCCGGAGTGGAGCGAGAGCGCGCTCGTCGGCATGGGCTGCTTCTGGGGGGCGGAGCGCCTCTTCTGGCAGGCGCCGGGCGTCCACACCACGGCGGTGGGCTACGCCGGCGGCTTCACGCCGAACCCCAGCTACGAGGAGGTCTGCTCGGGGCTCACGGGGCACACCGAGGCGGTGCTGGTCGTCTTCGACCCGCGGCTGACCTCCTACGAGGAGATGCTGCGCATCTTCTGGGAGGGCCACGACCCGACGCAGGGGATGCGCCAGGGGAACGACGTCGGCACGCAGTACCGCTCCGCCCTCTACTACTACTCCGAGGAGCAGCGCCACGCCGCGGAGGCGACCACAGGCGCCTACCAGGAGCGCCTGCGGCAGGCCGGCTACGGCGCGATCACGACCGAGATCGCCCCGGCCGGCGAGTTCTACTACGCGGAGGACTACCACCAGCAGTACCTGGCGAAGGTGCCCGACGGCTACTGCGGCATCGGGGGGACCGGCGTCGCGTGTCCGACCGGTCTCGCCGGGGTCGCCGAAGGCGCGGGCCGTCCCGCGGAGCCGGCCGGCGGATAGCGCCGCCCGCGCGCTACGCGCCGTCCCCGCCGATGAAGCGGAGCAGCGCGGCCGCGGTCTCGGCCGGGCTCTCCTGGTGGGGGAAGCGCCCGGTGTCGGGGATGTGCACGGCCCGCCCGTCTCGGAGCGAGCGGAGCGAT
>VYDC01000010.1:1846-7006 GCA_009843585.1 Chloroflexota bacterium
GCCCCCGGACGTCTGCGAGCGCCACGCCGCGCTCGCTCCACCGGACCCAGCGCCCCGCCCGCCACCGGCTCGCGTTCAGCTCCTCGCCGATCGCCGGGTCGAGCGTGCCGGAGATGCGCGCGTTCTCGGCGGCGTCGCGCGGGAGCGGCCGTCCCTCCTCGTCGAACCAGCCGGGGCGCTCTGCGGAGCGCGCCTCCTCCTCGGTGATGGCGCGCCCGAGCGCGACCGAGACGAGCGCGAGCCGCGCGACCCGTTCCGGGCGCGTGGCGGCGATCACGGTCGCCACGCATCCCCCGAGCGAGTTGCCGACCAGGGTGGCCCGCCCGATCCCGAGGCCGTCGAGCGCCGAGAGCACGTCGGAGGCGCTCTGCTCGAGCGGGTAGCAGAAGCCCTCGGGCTCGGTCGCCCGCGAGTCGCCGTGGCCGGCGAACTCGAGGGCCACCACGCGGCTGCGGGCGGCGAGCGCGGGCGCGACGTGCCGCCAGTCGGCGTTCCAGCCGCCGAGCTTGTGCAGCAGGACGACCGGCTCGCGCTCCCCGGCGCCCGCCGCCGGGCCGAGCTCGGAGAAGGCGATCTCCCCGCCCGGGACCGCCACGCGGCCCCTGCCCGTCCATCCACCCGCCGGCTGCTCCGTCATCGCCGCCTCCTCCGGCACGGCCCCGCCGCTACGGGTCGCTGGTCCCCTCGCGGCCGTAGGCGTCCTCGAGCCGGACCACGTCGTCGAGGTGCGGGGTGCTCACCTCGAGCACGTCGCAGTCGCTCTCCGCCCGCAGCCGGTGCCGCACGCCCGGCGCCAGGTGGTAGCTCTCCCCGGGGCCCAGCCGGCGCTCGCGGAGCCCCTCGCCCTCGTCGACGAGGAGCAGCAGCCGACCGCTCCGCACGTGGATCGTCTCGTCCTTCTCCCGGTGGTACTGCAGGCTCAGCTGGTGACCGGCCTCGATGTGCAGGACCTTGCCGACGTAGTGCTCCGTGCGCGCCCAGATCAGCTCGTGGCCCCACGGCTTGGGGACGCGGCGCGGCAGCTCCACCCCGGCCTCCTCTCCGGCCCGGCGTCCGCCTCTAGCCGCGTGGGAGGCCGAGCCCGCGCGTCGCGATGATGTTCCGCTGGATCTCGTTCGTTCCGCCGAAGATGGTGTAGACCACGCTGTGCACGTACTCCTGCGTGAAGAGGGCCCCCATCGGAGCGAGCGGATCGCCCTCGTCCCAGATCCCCCCGTAGAGGCCGAAGATCTTCGTGCCCGTGCGCGAGAGCTGCTGCCGGAGCTGCGAGTCGACGATCTTCGAGGTGGAGGCCTCGTAGTTGGGCACGGTGCCCGAGGCCTGCATCGAGACGATGCGCAGCGAGAAGTTGAAGAGCACCTCCGAGGCGACGTAGTGGTCGGCGACGGCGTCGCGGTGCGCCCGGGCGCGTTCCCGGTGGGGCGTTCCCGCCTCGGTCGAGAGGTAGTCGACCAGTTCCCGGATGCGCCGGCGGTTGAGCTCGGCGCCGGCGATGTTGGAGCGCTCGAAGTCGAGCAGGGTCATCGCGACGTACCAGCCGCGGTTCTCCTCCCCGATCAGCTGGTCGGCGGGGACGCGCACGTCCTCGTAGAAGGTCTCGTTGGTCGCGTGCTCCCACCCCATCGAGTCGATGCGGCGCACGTCGATCCCCGGCGTCCGCTCGTCCATCACTAGGAAGGAGATGCCGCGGTGCTTCGGCGCCTGGGGGTCGGTGCGGAAGAGCCCGAAGATCCAGTTCGACTTGTGCGCCCGGGAGGTCCAGAGCTTCTCGCCGTTGATGACGTACTCGTCGCCGTCGCGATCGGCGCGCGCCTGCAGCCCCGCCAGGTCGGATCCGGCGCCCGGCTCGGAGAAGCCCTGCGCCCAGAGCATCTCGCCCGAGAGCGTCGGCTCCAGGAAGCGCCGCTTCTGCTCGTCGCTCCCGTGCAGCAGGATCGTCGGCCCGAGCATCGAGACGCCCTGCCCGCCGACGGGCGGGGCGCCGGCGCGCGCCATCTCCTGGTTGAAGATGAAGTGCTCCACGGTGGAGAGGCCGGCGCCGCCGTACTCGCGCGGCCAGTGCGGCGCGACCCAGCCGCGCTCCTGCAGCGCCTCCATCCACTCGCGCGCGGCCGCGCGCGCCACCTCCGTGCCGAGCACGAACTCCGCCTGCCAGTCGCCGGTCTCGAGTCCCACCGGCTCGCCGTGATCGCGGAAGTAGCCGGGGAGCCGGCCGTCGATGAACGCCCGGACCTCCTCGCGGAACGCCGCCTGCTCCGGCGTGTCGCCCCACTCCATCTGCGCCCCCTCACGGCCCCGCGGCCGACTCTACCCGAGCGCGGCCGCGCGCGGGAGCCGGGGGCGCCCTCGGCGCTCAGGGGAGCGGGGGGAGCGCCCGGTGCCAGTCGGTGCGCCGCTGGAACGAGTCGGCGACGCGCACGACGGTGGCCTCCTCGAAGGGCCGGGCGGCGACGTGGAGCGAGAGCGGGAGCCCGGAGGCGCCCGGCCCCATCGGCACGGCGATCGCCGGGAAGCCGACGGCGTTCCAGAAGCCGGCGAAGATCGGAAGCCGCCCGAAGCTCAGGTGGTCGAGGCCCGACAGCGGCGGCGCCGAGGCACCGGCCGTCGGCGTCACGACGGCGTCCACGCGCCCCAGCATCGCCGCCACCTCCCCGCGCGCCCAGGCGCGCACCCGCTGCGCCTGCACGTAGTCGGCCGCGGAGAGCAGCAGCCCCGCCGCCAGCACCTTCGCCGTGTGCACCCCGTAGTCGCCCCACCGCCGGCGGAGCCACGGCAGGTGGTAGGCCGAGGCCTCCGCGCGCAGGGAGAGCGCGCCGGACTGGCGCACCACCTCGTAGCGGGGGAGCTCCACCGCGACGATCTCGGCGCCGGCCCCGGAGAGCTCCTCCACCGCCGCCTCGAAGCGCGCGGCGAGCTCCGGGTCGGAGCCGGGGCGATCCAGGCAGCTGGCGCGGTCGACGCCGAGCCGGAGCCCGGCGAGCGAGCCGGCCCCATCCGGGAGGGCCCCGTCCGGGAGGTAGTCGGGCACCGGCTCCCCGGCCGATGCCGGGTCGCCCTCGTCCGGCCCGGCGATCGCCTGGAGCAGGTGGGCGCAGCAGCGCGCCGTCCGCGCGATGGGCCCCACGGTGTCGAGCGAGTAGGCGAGGGGGACGACCCCCGATCGCGGCACGCGCCCGTAGGTCGGCTTGAGCCCGCTCACCCCGCAGAGGGCGGCGGGGATCCGGATCGACCCCCCGGTGTCGCTGCCGAGCCCGCCGAGCATGAGCGAGGCCGCGACGCCGGCGCCGGTCCCCGAGCTCGATCCGCCGGCCCAGCGGGAGGTGTCCCAGGGGTTGCGCGCGACGGGGAAGGGCCGCTGCGGGTCGGGCATCCCGATGGCGAACTCCATCGTCGAGGTGGTGCCGAGGACGACGGCGCCGGCCCGGCGGAGCCTGGAGACGACGGGGGCGTCCCGGGAGCCCTCCCAGTCGGGCGAGCGCTCGCGCTCGAAGACCAGGCTCCCCGCCGCCGTCGGCGCGCCCCGCGTCGCGATGATGTCCTTCACGCCGAGCGGGATGCCGTGGAGCGGGCCCCGGTCCCGGCCGGATGCGAGCTCGGAGTCGGCGCGCGCCGCCTCCTCGAGCGCGCGCTCGTCGAGCCGCTGCTGGTAGACGCCGAGCCTCTCGTCGAGCCCATCGGCGCGGCGCAGCAGCGCGCGCGTCAGCTCGAGCGAGGTGAGGCGTCCGGAGCGCAGCGCCTCCCCCGCCTCCTCGATGCCGGGCGGGATCGCCCGGGCGCCGCCTTCAGGCGCCGTCACCCCGGCGTCCCGTCGCCGGCTGGGGGAGGCTCGAGGGGGGAGTAGAGGAGCGCCGGCTCCTGGGAGAGCGCCTCCGGGATGTCGAGCGAGTCGGCGGCCGCGCGGAGCTGGGAGTACATCTCGACGAGCGCCTCGACCTCGGCCTCATCGAGCTCGAGGCCGGCCGCCCGGAGCATCGTCGCGACCGTCTCTCGCGCGTCGCTGCGCTCGCCCATCGCCTCGCTCCCGTCCCGAAGGCGCGGCCCCCTGCGGCGCCCTAGTCGTCGCCGCGCTCGGGCGGGGGCGGGGGGGAGGGCGAGCCCACACCGAGCGGCCCGAAGAGGGGCAGGCGCCAGGCGGGGCCGCGGCCGCCCTACGGCGCTTCCGCCGGGAGCGCGACGGCGGCCCGCAGGGCGGCCTCCTCCAGCTGCGCCCAGGTCTCCTCGTCGAGCGCGATCCCCGAGGCGCGTTCCGCGCGCGCCAGGCGCTCCGGCTCGCCGGGGAGGAGCACGCCGGGGGAGCCCTCCCGGAAGGGCGGACCCGAGACCTCCCGCGCGAGTCCGCCGAGCGCCGCCTCGAAGGCGGCGCGGCCGGAGAAGCGCTCCGGCTCGAGCGCCATCACGAAGAGCGCGTTCCGGCCCCGTCCGCCCGCGGGGCGCGTCGTGCCGGCCGGGGAGAGCGCGCCGGCGAGCCCCTCGACGACGAGCGCCAGGCCGAAGCCCTTGTGGCCGGCCTCCCCGCCGAGCGGGAGCAGCGCGCCCGGCGGCGAGGTGTAGAGGGCGGCGGGGTCGGTCGTCGGCCGCCCGGCGGCGTCGAGCAGGTAGCCCTCCGGCAGCTCCCGTCCGGCGTTGCGCGCGACGCGCACCTTCCCCTCCGCGGCGACCGAGGTCGCCATGTCGAGCACCAGAGGGGCCTCCGGGTCGTCGGTCGGGAGGCCGAACGCCATCGGGTCGGTCGCGAGCCGCGCGCCGGCGCCGCCGAAGGGGGCGACGCGGGGCGAGCCGCCGTGGCCGTTCGCCATCACGATCCCGATGAGCCCGAGCCGGGCCGCCTGCTCGACGTAGGCGCCGAGCCTCCCCGCGTGCGCCGAGCGGTGCGCGACCACGACCGAGACGCCGCGCTCGCGGGCGCGCTCGCAGGCGAGCTCCATGGCGCGCGAGGCGACCACCTGGCCGAAGTTCCAGCCGCCGTCCAGGAGGGCCGTGACGCCGTCGTCGCGCTCCAGGCGGAGCGGGGCGCCCGGCACGGTGCGTCCCTCGGAGACGGCGCGCAGGTATCCCGGCGCGCGTACCACGCCGTGCGAGTCGTGCCCTGAGAGGTTGGCGTCGACCAGGTGCCGGGCGACGGCGGCGGCGTCGGCGAGCGGCGCGCCGGCCGCCTCAAAG
>VYDC01000139.1 GCA_009843585.1 Chloroflexota bacterium
CTCCACCCGAACGCCAGGTGGAGATTGACAACCGGTCACTCCATATCAGCCGTAGAGATCGCAGCGCTGCAGCTCCCTGCGGGTGGTCTGGACCGAGTCTCCCAGAACCCCCGAGCGACCGGTGGGATCCCCGCTAGTAGAGGCTGCCCGTGCGCCGATCCTGGACGAGCGTGTACGGCCGCATCTGTACGACGTCCCGTACCTCGGTCAGCGTCTTGAGCGCGGTGCCCGCGTCCGCCCAACCGTGGCGCGAGACGATCGTGAGCACCTCGTCGCCGGAGGCCGTCGCCCTCGGAATCCGGTCGCGCATCGCCTCTCCGAGGCTCTCCCACATCTCGGGCGGGTGCTGAAGCGCGTAGCGCGCGTACGAGAGCGCGGCGAACTGGTGCGCCGGCGTGCCCGGCTCGTTCCAGTCCTCCCCGGCGTCGCGCAACAACTGCTTCATCCCCTTGTGGCGCTGCTCCGCTTCCCAGCGATCATCGAGGCCGAGCGGCTCGAGGCGCTGCTCCGCCTCCGGGGCGAGCACCAGCTCGCGAAGCGCGGTGCGCGCGAGCCCGGCGCCCTCCGGCTGCGGACGGTCGGAGCGGACCACGTCGGGGTAGCCGTCGAGGCGCTGGCGAACATGCTGGAGAGCGACCGCGAGGACGTGCGGGAGGGCGTGCGTCGGTATGCCCTTGCGCACGGCGATCGTCACATGGTCTTCGCGCCAGCCGACGTTGGAGAGCGCGCCGTCGTCGGTACTCGTGACCTCGAGACGGCGCCGGCCGCCCTCCGTTCCGAGACGCTGCTCGACCTCGCGGTAGAGCGGCTCGATCGCGTCGCCGACGTTGCGCCCGATGACCTTCATGACCGTCCCCTCCTCGGCACTATAGCGCGAGCGGCTGGCAGCTCAGACAGTAGTTGGTCTCGCTGCCGCCGCGGCTCTGGCCGCGGATCCCCTCCCCGCAGCGCGGGCACGACTCGCCGGCGCGCCGGTGCACGCGCAGATGCGCGCGCCACTCCCGGGTGTTCTGATTGAGCCCCTCCGCCACCTCCTGCGCCACGATCGGGATCGCCCAGCCGTAGACGTCGCCGATGGCGCGGTGAAGTCGACGCTGGTCCTCGGTGTCCATTGTCGCCCGGCGACGGTGTGGGTGCAGCCGCGCCTCCCAGAGTATCTCGTCCGAGTACGCGTTCCCGATGCCCGCGATGAAGCGCTGGTTCGTCAGCGTGGCCTTGATCTGGCCGCGGTGCCGCTGCAGGCGCTCCATGAACTCCCCCTCGCCGACGGCGAGGGCGTCGGGTCCGAGATCGGCGAACTGCGGGATGGCGTTGAGCTCCTCCCGTCGCACGACGTACCAGCGTCCCATCCGCCGGGCGTCCATGTAGCGTAGCTCCCGGCCTCCGGCGAGGAGGAGAGCGACTGCGGAGTGCGGCCGGCGGCGCATGCCGGTCTCCGCCCACTGGAATCGCCCCGTCAGCATCGCGTTGACGATCAGGACGCGCCCGTCGTCGATGTCGATGATGAGGAACTTCCCGCGCCGTTCGATCGGGCCGAGGCGGCGGCCGATCAGGCTCTCGAGCTTCTGCTCGCTGCGGACTAGCCAGGGGAGGCGGACCTCCACCGCCTCGACCTCACGCCCGGAGAGCGCGGGGCCGAGGAATCCGCGGATCGCTTCGAGGTCGGGTATCTCGGGCACGAGACCGGCGCCCGGCGCCCGCTAACCCGCGCCGCGCCAGCGCGGGTAGGAGCCGAAGACGCGCAGCCACTCGGCCAGCTCGCCGAGGGCCCCGAGCGCCTGGGCGACCGCGCGGTCGGTGCGGTGGCCCTCCATGTCGAGCAGGAAGATGTACGTGCCCAGCTGGCGTCGGGTCGGGCGGGACTCGACGCGGGTCAGGTTGATGTCCTGCTTGTAGAAGAGCGTGAGCGCTTCCATCAGCGAGCCGGGCCGGTCGTGCTGCGTCGTGAAGGCGATCGACGTCTTGTCGTCCCCGGTCGCGGGGTGATCGGCCCGGGCGAGGACGACGAAGCGCGTCTCGTTGTCGGACTCGTCGGCGAGGTCGGGTTGGAGCACGCGGGCGCCGTAGAGCTCCGCCGCGCGCTGATTGCCGATGGCGAGCGCGCCCGGCTCCGCGAGCGCCGACTCGATCGCGGCCGCGGTCGAGAGGGAGGCCACGGGCTGCGCCCGGGGGACCAGTTCCCGCAGTCGCCGGCGGCACTGCGCCAGCGCCTGCGGGTGCGAGTAGACGACCGGAGCGTCGGCCGGATCCGAGCCCGGCGCCCCGACGAGGACGTGGCGAATCGGGATGACGACCTCGGCCGTGATCGCGACGGCCAGCTCGTCGCGCAGCAGCTGGTCGAGAGTGTCCCGGACTCCCCCCTCCAGCGAGTTCTCGAGCGCGCAGACGCACGCGTCCGCCGCCCCGCGCTCGACCGCCGCCACGGCCTCGTTCACGGTCGGGACCGGCACCAGCTCGGCGGCCGGGTCGTAGAGGGCGGCCGCGGCTTCCGTGTAGGTGCCCCGCGGCCCCAGATGGGCGAGCCGCCTCACGCCTCCCCCTCCGGCTCGACGTCCGGCGTGGCGATGAGGGCTCGCAGCTGCGGCTCGGCGTCCTCCGGCGTCACCGCGATCACCTCGTCGCCCTCGCGCAGCACCGTGTCCCCGCCGGGGATCCGGGGCTCGCCGTCGGGCCCGATCACCAGCGAGATCAGGGAGGGCTGCGGCAGGGCGAGATCGCGAATCGCCCGCCCGCACGCCGGCGATCCCGGCTGGACGTGGAGCTCGACGATCTGCAGCCCCGAGCCATGCACCGGCAGCAGGGGGACCACGGTGTGCTCGGGCAGCGTCGCCTCGATCTGCGCCATCACGGCCCGCGCCGCCGAGATCGTCTCGCCGACGCCCAGCATGCGGAACAGCCGCTCGTTCTCCGGGTCATCGACACGCGCGATGGTGCGGGGCACGTTGAAGTGGTGCGTCGCAACCTGGCAGGCGACGAGGTTGTGCGCGTCGTTGTCGGTGAGCGCGATCAGAAGATCGCAGCGCGACGCCCCGACGCCCTCGAGCAGGGCCACCTCTGTGCCGTCCCCACGCACGATCATCTCGCCAAGCTCCGCTCGCAGTTCGGCGGCGCGCTCGGCCCCGCGCTCGATCACGACGACCTCGTGATCCGGCTGGCGGTGCAGCTCCAGCGCAAGGCCCCGACCGACGCGGCCGCCGCCGACGACGATGATGTACATGGCTAGCCCTCGGCCGCCCGGCCGTCGCCCGCGTCGCCGCTTCCGAAGAGCGCGGCGCAGGCCATGTCCGCGCCGACGTTCGTCGGGCTGAAGGTCACGAGTCCGAGTCGGCCGAAGATCTCGGCCCGGTAGGGGTCGTAGACGCGCGTGACGACGGTGGGAGTGCGGTAGATGTGCTTCGCGATCTGCGAGGCGAGGATGTTGCGGTTGTCGCCCTGCGTGAGCGCGAGGAATGCCTCGGCGCCGCGGATGCCGGCGTCCTCCAGGGAGCGGCGGCGTGTCCCGTCGCCGACCAGCGACTGTCCGTCGAAGCCGGGGGGCAGGCGCCGGAAGGAGTAGGGGTCGGTATCGAGGACCGTCACGTCGTGGCCGGAGGCGGCGACCCGTCCGGCAACGGCGGATCCGACCCGGCCGCAGCCCATGACGATGACTCTCATGCGCTTTCCCCCGGTCGTACGGACACGAGGCTAGCCGTTTCCGTCGCCTCCGTCGCGCCCGGGCTCCGGGCTCCCGTCGGGGCGGGGCTCCGGCGGGTACCGGATCAGCCAGACCTGGCAGGGGGCGTGCTCGAGCGCGTAGCGGGGGAGGCGACCCAGCTGGAAGGTGCCGTGAGGCCGGTGGTAGTCGATGCCGATGACGAGCGCGTCGACGCCGCGCTCCCTGGCCTCGTCCACGATCGCGGTCCCGGCCTCCCGCGCCTGCACGAGATCGGCGGTGATCTCGATCCGTTGCCGGCGCCCCATCGACTCGGCGTGCTCCAGGATGCGCTCGCCGTTCTCGAGTTCCTCGATCATCTCGGCGTCGAGCGGGAGCCGGCGCGGCACCTCGATCACATGTACGGCCAGGACGCGGCGGCCCTTGCCGCGACGGACCAGCTCGCAGGCGACCGAGAGCGCCTCACGACTGGCTCCCGAGTCGTTGATCGGGACCAGGAGCGACCCCAGGTCCGCCATCGGGTCGGAGGTCATCGCCCCATCGGTGGAGATCGGCCGTCGCCGTCGGGACGGAAACCGGCGGGGCCCGGATCCTCGCGGGCGAGGCGGAAGCGAGCGGCGGCGTTCACGAGCATGACGACGCCCAACAGCGTGCCCACGGAGATCCACTGCGCCGTCCAGGCGACGGCGAGGAGCGCGCCTGAACCGCCGCCGACGGAGATCCAGCCGAGCACCAGATCTACCCGCCGCACGGTGCCTCCGCTGGCCTCCGCCCGCGCGCTCGGCGGGATGCTAGGCGGCGGCGCACGGGGTGTCAACGGAGGCCGCGTGCGGCCCGGCCGAGGCGGGAGCCGTGGTCGGCGGCGGGGCCGGAGCGCCGCGCCGGCCGGCCCTCTGGTCGCCCCGTCAGTGGAGGAGCTCGATCCAGACGTCGGCGACGCGGCCGCCGCGCACGTCCAGGAAGCCGATCGTCCCCAGCTGTGTCTGGAGGTTGCGCGGCAGGGTCGGGGAGCCCGGGTTCACGAGCAGCACGCCGCCGAGCTCCGTCACTTCGGGGACGTGGGTGTCGCCGGCGACGACGACGTCGACGGGCTCACCGAAGTGGCGCGCGATCTGCTGGGCCACGCTCGTACCGAGGGCGGTGAGGTCGTTGAAGGTGTGCGTCATCCCGATGCGGAGCTCGCCGGCCGTGACGACCTGGTTGTGCGCGAGCCGGGGATCGTGGGGCTGGACCGGTCGTCCGCTCCCACCGTCGTCGCCGTTGCCGCGCACCGCGATGACGGGCGCCACCCGCTCCAGCCAGTCGAGCACCACCACGTCGTGCATGTCGCCGGCATGGAGGATCGCGTCGACGCCCTCGAGCGCCCGGTAGGCCTCCTCCCAGAGAGCTGTGCGCGCTTCGGGGATGTGGGTGTCGGCGATGAGGCCGATCAGCACGTCCCGGGGGAGCGTCGCGCGGGCGATCCAGGGGGTCTCCGGAGGCGACCTCATCCGCGGAGCGTAGCAGGAGGCCGTGCGCGCCATCGGCGGTGATGCGCGCGATACAATGGCGCCCGGAACGCCGTGGGGCGCGGGGAGGACCGATGAGCGATTCGCCGGGCGGGCACGCAACGGGCGACGCGGCGCTGGCCGGGGGCAACGGCGCGCGCGCGGGCGACGCGCAGGGGACGACGTGGACGGTGAAGGCCGGCCTCGCGCAGATGCTCAAGGGCGGCGTGATCATGGACGTGGTCACGGAGGAGCATGCCCGTATCGCCGAGGAGGCGGGTGCCTGCGCCGTAATGGCGCTGGAGCGCGTCCCCTCCGACATCCGCGCGGCCGGAGGCGTTGCCCGGATGAGCCGCGTCGACCTGATCGAGCGCATCTGCGAGGCCGTCACCATCCCCGTCATGGCGAAGGCCCGCATCGGCCACTTCGTGGAGGCACAGATCCTGGAGGCGATCGGCGTCGACTACGTCGACGAGTCGGAGGTGCTGACGCCGGCCGATGAGGCCCATCACATCGACAAGCATCGGTTCGGCGTCCCCTTCGTTTGCGGCGCGCGCGGTCTCGACGAGGCGCTGAGGCGCATCGCCGAGGGCGCGGCGATGATCCGGACCAAGGGGGAGGCGGGCACCGGCGACATCGTCGAGGCGGTCCGGCACATGCGGGCCGTCTGGGCCGGCATCCGCGCCGCGGAGACGGCGCCGGACGACGAGCTCGCCTCGCTCGCGAAGGAGCTCTCGGTCTCGCTTCACCTGCTCCAGGAGGTGAAGCGGCTGGGGCGGCTCCCGGTCGTGAACTTCGCGGCCGGCGGTGTCGCGACGCCGGCGGATGCGGCGCTCATGATGCAGCTCGGAGCCGACGGCGTCTTCGTCGGCTCGGGGATCTTCAAGTCGGACAGTCCCGCCCGGATGGCGAGCGCGATCGTGCGGGCGGTGACGCACTACCAGGACGCGGCGATGCTGGCCGAGGTCTCGCGCGACGTCGGCGAGCCGATGCGCGGCATCGCAGCGGGCACGCTTCCCCCCGGCGAGCAGCTCGCCGTCCGGGGGATCTGACGCCGGAGCGGGATGCGGAGCCCGCCGTCCCACGGCCGGCTGAGGCGGGGGCGTGAGACCGCGGATCCGCCGGAGAGGACACCCCCTGCCCGGGAGCATCGCCGTGAGAGCGCCCGCTAGCGGAGCAGACGGCGCCGCCGCGGCGGCGGCCGGCCTCAGCGTCGGCGTGCTTGCGCTGCAGGGCGACTTTCGCGAGCACCGGCGGATGCTGGCCGGCCTCGGCGTCGAGGCGGCGCTCGTGCGCACGCCGGGCGAGCTGGACGCGGTCGACGCGCTCATCCTCCCGGGGGGCGAGAGCACGACCATCGCCCGGCTCGCGCGCTCGTCGGGCCTGTGGGAGCCGCTCGGCTCCCGGCTCGCGGCAGGGATGCCGGCGTGGGGCACGTGCGCGGGAGCGATACTGCTGGCGAGCGAGGTTCCGGGGCTCGATCGCGAGCCCCTTGGTGCGATGGCGATGCGCGTCCGCCGGAACGCCTTCGGCCGGCAGATCGACTCCTTCGAGACGATGCTCGCGGTGCGGGGGATCTCGACGGCGCCGTACCGGGCGGTCTTCATCCGCGCCCCGGTGTTCGAGGAGCTGGATCCCTCGGTCGAGGTGCTGGCGCGACTTCCCGACGGCCGGGTCGTGGCGGCCCGCCAGGGGTCGCTGCTCGCCACGGCCTTCCACCCGGAGCTGACCGCCGACCCGCGCCTGCACCGGGGCGCCCTCGCGAGCGCGCGCGAGGCGCTCGCCGCGCCGGCGGCGGGAGCCGCGGGGCC
>VYDC01000067.1 GCA_009843585.1 Chloroflexota bacterium
TCCAGAAGGTCCTCGCCGCCCGCGGCTGGCCGAGCCGGCGCGCCGCCGAGGCGCTCATCGCTCAGGGCCGCGTCACCGTCGACGGGCGCGTCGCCCGGGCGGGCGAGCGCGCCGACCCCGGGCGGCAGCTGATCGCGGTCGACGGCCGGCCGGTCGCCCCGGAGCCCGCGCCGCGCCGCACGCTGATGCTCCACAAGCCGCCCGGGGTGGTGGTGACCCGGCGCGACGAGCGCGGCCGCCGCACGGTCTACGATCTGCTGCCCGGGGCGGCCCCGGGGCTCCGCTACGCCGGGCGCCTCGACCGCGACAGCGAGGGGCTGCTCCTGCTCACCAGCGACGGCCGGCTCGCCTTCCGCCTCGCGCACCCGCGCTACGGGGTCGAGAAGGTCTACGAGGCGACGGTGGAGGGGGAGCCGGGACCTCAGGCGCTCGCCGGGCTCAGGCGCGGGCTGGTGCTTGAGGACGGCCCGACGGCGCCGGCGCGCGCGCGGCTGCTGGGGCGCGCGCGCGGCCCGGCCGGGGCGCGGCGCGCCCGCGTGCGGCTCGCCCTCCGCGAGGGGCGGAAGCGGCAGGTGCGGCGCATGCTCGAGGCGGTCGGGCACCCGGTGCTCCGGCTCGTGCGCACGCGCGTCGGCCCGCTCGAGCTCGGCGCCCTCCCGTCGGGCGCGGCGCGCCCGCTCGAGCCGGAGGAGCTCGACGCGCTCTACGAGCTGGTCTCACTGGAGCGCTGACCGCGGGGCCTCAGCCGCGGCGCAGCCGGGCGTCCGGCGCTGTGGACGCCCCGCGGCGAGCGCCGATATCATCGATTCACTCTCCGGCGAGGGCCCCCAGCGATCGGAGCGCCCCATTCCGCCCGACCTCCCCGCGACCGAGTCGCTGCGGCGCAGCATCGCGCTGGACGGACCGCTCGCCTCCGGCAAGAGCGTGGTGGGGCGCGCGCTCGCCGAGGCGCTCGGCATCGGCTTCTTCGACACCGGGCTGATGTACCGCGCGTGCACCCTCGCCGTCGCCCGCGCCGACGTGGATGCGGAGGCGGCCGGGGAGGTGACGGCGCTCGTGCGCGGCCTCGTCCTCGACCTCAGGTGGCCCGATCCGGCGACGCCCGAGATCCTCCTCGCGGGCGAGGACGTCACGCCGCTGCTCCGCGAGCCCGGGGTCGAGAGGGCCGTCTCGCTGGTCTCGCGCATCCCCGAGGTGCGCGACGAGATGGTGATGCGCCAGCGGGCCTTCGCCTCGCGCTCGCCGGTGGTGATGGCCGGCCGCGACATCGGCGCGCGCGTCCTGCGCGAGGCGCGGGCGAAGTTCTTCCTCGACGCCTCGGCCGAGGTGCGGGCCCGGCGCCGCCTTGGCGAGGAGCGCGAGGCCGGGCGCTCGAGCTCCTTCGACGAGGTCCTCGCGCAGACCAGGCGCCGCGACGAGCTCGACCAGAGCGGCCAGCGCACGATCCGGCGCGAGCAGGTGGGGCCCGACGTCCTGGTCATCGACACCGACGCGCTCGGCATCGACCAGGTCGTCGAGCGGTGCGTCCGGGCCTACCGGGAGGCGAACTGCGAGGGCGAGCGCGCGCAGGGGGCGCCCGGGAGGGCGCGGCCGTGAGCTCGCCCTTCCACGCGCTGCTCCCCCGCATCGCGGCCGGACGGCTCTCGAGGTGGGCCTGGGTCGCGGCGACGCTCCTCACGCGCGCCGTCTTCGCCCTCGCCCGCGTCGACGTCCGGCACGCCGAGCGGGTGCCGCCCGAGGGCCCCGTGGTGCTGGTCGCCAACCACGTCAACCAGAGCGATCCGCTGCTCGTGCTGGCCCGCGCGCCGCGCCGGGTGCGCCCCCTGGCGAAGCGCGAGCTCTTCGAAATCCCGCTCGTCGGGTGGTACTTCTGGCTCTACGGGGCGATCCCGGTGCGCCGCTACGCCGCCGACATGGGCGCGCTGCGCGCCGCGAGCGGCTACCTGAAGCGGGGCGAGGCCGTGCTCGTCTTCCCGGAGGGGACGCGCTCGCGGGACGGGCGGCTGCGGCCCGCGCTGCCCGGCGCCGCGACGGTCGCCCTGCTCTCGGGCGCCCCCATGCTGCCGGTCGCCGTGAGCGGGACGCGCGGGCTCTCTCCGCGGCGCCTCCTCACCGGGTGGCTGCGGCGCCGCCGACCGCGGATCCGCATCGAGTTCGGGGAGCCCCTGGACCCGCGCGCCTCGCAGCCGTCCGCCTCGGAGCGGAGCGCGCCGGTCGGGGCCGGCGTTGTCGCGGAGGCGACCGATCGCGTGATGCGCGCGCTCGCGGCGCTGCTCGCCGAGGAGGCGCGCGGGGCCTACGCGGAGCCGCGCAACGGCGCCGCGCCCGTCGTCGCCCGATCGCCGCAGCCGACCCGGGAGGGCTCCGAGTCCCGCCGCGACCCCCAGAACGCGGGATAGCCGCCGGTGTGCGGGATCATCGCCTACACGGGGGAGCGGTCCGCCGGCCCCATACTGCTCGACGGCCTGCGCCATCTCGAGTACCGGGGCTACGACTCGGCCGGCATCGCCCTGCAGGTGGAGGGGCCCGGGCTCCACGTCGAGCGCGCGACCGGGAAGATCGAGGGACTCGTCCGCCGCGTGGAGGGCCGGCTCCCGGAGGCGACCTCCGGCGTCGGCCACACGCGCTGGGCGACGCACGGAGAGCCGTCGGAGCGCAACGCCCACCCGCTGACCGATCCGGAGCGGCGCGTCGCGCTGGTGCACAACGGCATCGTCGAGAACCACGAGGAGCTCCGCGCCGCGCTCGGCGACGGCCAGACCTTCGCCTCCGACACCGACACGGAGGTGCTCGCGCACCTCATCGGGCGGGAGCTTGCCCGCGGCGTCGACGCGCTGGAGGCCGTGCGCTGCGCGGTCGGCCGGGCGCGCGGCGCCTTCTCGCTCGTCGCGATGCCGCGCGACGAGCCCGGCCGGCTCATCGCGGCCCGCGTCGGGCACGCCGGCGGCATCGTGGTCGGCCACGGGGAGGGCGAGCGGTTGCTCGCCTCCGATCTCGGGGCGCTGCTGCCGCATACCCGGCGCGTCACCTTCCTGGAGCCGGGCGAGCTCGCCGACGTCCGGGCGGAGCGGGTCTGCTACGTCGACTCCGCGGGGGCAGCCGTCGAGAAGGCGGTGGAGGAGCAGGCGGTGAGCGCGGTGGCGCTCGGGAAGGGGCGCCACCGGCACTTCCTCGCCAAGGAGCTCCACGAGCAGCCCGACGCGGTCCTCGACGTGCTGCGCGGGCGCTACCTCTCCGATCCCTTCCGCGTCGAGCTCGAGGGGTTCCCCCTGGACGAGGAGGGGGCGCGCGCCCTGCGCCGCGTGGTGCTGGTCGGCATGGGCACCTCGCTCCTCGCCTGCTCGGTCGGGCGCCACTACGTCGAGCGCTTCGCCCGGCTCCCGGCCGAGGTCGACAACGCCTCCGAGTTCCGCTACCGGCGCCCGGTGCTCGACCCCGGGACGCTCGTGATCTCGGTCTCGCAGTCCGGGGAGACCGCCGACACCCTCGCCGCGATGGAGGAGGCGCGCGCGGCCGGCTGCCCGCAGCTCACCGTCTGCAACACCCCCGGGGCGCAGGCGACGCGGGTCGCCGACGGGACCGTCTTTTTGCGGGCGGGGCCGGAGATCTCGGTGGCCAGCACGAAGTGCCTCACCAGCTCCATCACGGCGCTGCACGCCATCGCGCTCCACCTCGGCCGCCTCACCGGCCGGCTCCCCGAGGAGCTCGCGGCGGAGCAGGTGCGGGCGGCGCTCCACCTCCCCGCGGCCGTGGGGGAGGCGCTCGAGCTCGAGCCGCAGGTGGCGGGGATCGCCGAGCGCTACGCCCGCTTCCAGAACTTCCTCTTCCTGGGCCGCGGCCTCTCCTACCCGATGGCGATGGAGGGGGCGCTCAAGCTCAAGGAGCTCGCCTACATCCACGCCGAGGGCTACCCGGCCGGCGAGATGAAGCACGGGCCGATAGCCCTCGTCGACGAGTCGGTGCCCACGGTGGCGATCGCGCTCCGCGACGAGGTCTTCGAGAAGATGCGCTCCAACATCGAGCAGCTGCGCGCGAGGCGCGGGCCGGTGATCGCCGTCGTCTCCCACGGCGACCGCTCGCTCGACGGCGTCGTCGAGGAGCTCGTCGAGCTCCCCGCCGTCCACCCCCTGCTCTCGCCGGTGGTCTCGGCGGTGCCGCTGCAGCTCCTCGCGTACCACATCGCGCTCGAGCGCGGCGCGGACGTCGATCAGCCGCGGAACCTCGCCAAGACCGTCACCGTCGAGTAGCCGGGGCGCCCCCGACCCGCGCGCCGCGTTCGCTCAGGCCGGACGTGCGCCGACGGCGGCCTGCGCCGCCGCCAGCAGCGCGATGGGGACGCGGTAGGGGGAGCAGGAGACGTAGTCGAGTCCGGCCTCGTGGCAGAAGGCCACCGAGGGCGGGTTCCCCCCGTGCTCGCCGCAGATGCCGACCTTGAGATCGGGCCTCGCGCGGCGCCCGCGCTCGATCCCGAGCTTCACCAGCCCTCCCACCCCGACCGTGTCGAGCTCCACGAACGGGTCGCGCGAGAGGACGCCGGCCTCGAGGTAGGCCGGGAGGAAGCGCCCGGCGTCGTCGCGCGAGAGCCCGAAGGCCGTCTGCGTGAGGTCGTTGGTCCCGAAGGAGAAGAAGTCGGCGTGCTCGGCGATGAGGTCGGCGACCAGGCAGGCGCGCGGGAGCTCGATCATCGTCCCGATGGCCACGTCGACGCGGCGCCCCGCCGCCTCCATCGTGCGCTCCGCGACCGCCACCACGCGCTCGCGGAGCACGGCCAGCTCGGCCTCGGTGCTCACGAGCGGGATCATGATCTCCGGGTGGACCTCGACCCCCTCGGCGTCGAGCTCGCACGCCGCCTCGAGGATCGCCCGCACCTGGGTCTCGTAGATCTCGGGGTAGGTGATAGCGAGGCGGACGCCCCGGTGCCCGAGCATCGGGTTGAACTCGCGCAGCGCGTCGACCCGGCGCGCGATCGCCTCCGGCGGGCGCCCGAGCGCCCGGGCCAGCTCCTCCTGCTCCCTCCCCGCGCGCGGGAGGAACTCGTGGAGCGGCGGGTCGAGCAGGCGGATCGTGACCGGGTAGCCGTCCATCGCGCGCAGGATCCCGGCGAAGTCGCCTCGCTGCATCGGCAGGATGCGCGCGAGAGCGGCGCGGCGCGCGCCCTCGTCCTCGGCGAGGATCATCTCGCGGACGGCGAGGATCCGGTCCTCGCCGAAGAACATGTGCTCGGTGCGGCAGAGCCCGATTCCCTCGGCGCCGAAGGCGCGCGCCCGCTCGGCGTCCTCCGGCGTGTCGGCGTTCGCGCGAACGCCCAGCCGCCGGCGGCGGTTGACCCAGGTCATCAGCCGCTCGTACTCGGGCGGGAAGGAGGCGTCGGCGAGCGCCACGGCGCCCCGCATCACCTCCCCCGTCGAGCCGTCGATGGAGATGACCTCGCCGGCAGGCACCTCCAGCAGGCCGCCCTTCCCGTCGGGCACGGTGAAGAGGTCGCGGCCGTGGTCGATCTGCAGCGCCGAGCAGCCGGAGACGCACGGAGTCCCCATCCCCCGCGCCACGACGGCGGCGTGAGACGTCGTGCCGCCGCGGGCCGTCAGGATCCCGACCGCGCTCGACATCCCCTCGATGTCCTCCGGGCTCGTCTCGTCCCGCACCAGGATCGCGGCCTCGCCCCGGGCCTGCGCCTCCACCGCGGCGGCCGGCGTGAAGACGGCCGAGCCGACGGCGGCGCCCGGCGAGGCCGCGAGCCCCCGCGCGATCACCTCGCGCGGCGCCCCGGGGCGGAAGACCTTGTGGAGGAGCTCGCCGAGCTGCTCCGGGTCCTGGCGCGCTATCGCCTCGTCCTCGTCGATCAGGCCCTCGGCGACCATGTCGACGGCGCTCGCCACCATCGCGTAGCCGCTGCGCTTCGCGCTCCGCGTCTGCAGGATCCAGAGGCGGTCCTGCTGGATCGTGAACTCGATGTCCTGCACGTCGCGGAAGTGCTCCTCGAGGCGCGTCGAGGCCTCGGCGAGCTCGGAGAAGGCCCGGGGCATCGCCTCCTCGAGCGTCGCCCCCTCCCCCGGGCCGCCCGGCGCCTCGGAGGCGAGGCTCCGGGGCGTCCGGACGCCGGCGACGACGTCCTCGCCCTGCGCGTTCACCAGGAACTCCCCGACCAGTCCCCGCGCCCCGGTCGCCGGATCGCGCGTGAAGCAGACCCCGGTCGCGCAGTCGTCGCCGAGGTTCCCGAAGACCATCGCCTGCACCGTCACCGCGGTCCCCCACTCGGAGGGGTAGCCGTGCAGCTGGCGGTAGACGACGGCGCGCGGCGAGTTCCAGGAGCCGAAGACGGCGGCGATCGCGCCCCAGAGCTGCTCCCCCGGATCGTCGGGGAAGGGGCGCCCGCCCTGCTTCAGCACGACCTCCTTGTAGCGCGCGACCAGCTCGCGCAGGTCGTCGGCCGGGAGGTCGGTGTCGAGCTCCACGCCGCGGCGGCGCTTCGCCTCGGCGAGCAGCGCCTCGAAGGGATCCTCGCTCTCCTCGGAGGCGCGGCGGACGCCGAGCACGACGTCGCCGTACATCTGCACGAAGCGGCGGTAGGAGTCGTAGGCGAAGCGCTCGTCGCCGGAGGCGCGCGCGAGGCCGGCCGCGGTCTCGTCGTTGAGGCCGAGGTTGAGCACGGTGTCCATCATCCCCGGCATCGAGACCCGCGCCCCGGAGCGCACGGAGAGCAGGAGCGGGCTCGACGGGTCGCCGAAGCGGGCTCCGGCGAGCGACTCGACGTGCTCGATGCCGGAGGCGACCTGCTCCCGAAGGCCGGGCGGGTAGCTCTGGCCGCGCGCGTAGTAGGCCGAGCAGACCTCCGTCGTGATCGTGAAGCCCGGCGGGACCGGGATCCCGATCTCGCTCATCTCGGCGAGGCCGGCGCCCTTGCCCCCGAGCAGCTCCCCCATCGCC
>VYDC01000118.1 GCA_009843585.1 Chloroflexota bacterium
GGGCCGGGCGACGGCTCTGGTGCGGGCGCCTGCGTCTCCGCCGGCCTTGGCTCCGGCGCGGGGCGCGGGGTCGGCGTCGCGGGCGCGGGACCGGGCCGCGTCGTGGGTGTGGGTTCGGCGGCAGCCGCGGCCGCGGGGGGGTGCGGAGACGGCGCGGGCCCCGGGGTCACGAGCGTCGTGGGGACGCGGCTCGACTCCACCTTCCTCTGCGGGTCCGCGAATCCCTCGTAGACCAGCGCCGAGAGCTCGCGGATCAGGGCGTAGGCGGCCGGATGGTCTCCTCCGTGCCAGGTGAGCACGACGATCACGTAGTCGCCGCCCCCGGCCTCCACGATCCCCGCGTCGTGCTCCCACGAGGGGAGCGATCCGGTCTTGTGCGCGATCGGGACGCCTGCGGGAAGGCCCTCGGGGAGCAGTCGGCGAATCCGCTGCCCCCGGAGCAGGGCGTGCATCTCGGCGCTCGCCCGAGCCGAGACGATCGTGCCGTCGTAGAGCCGCTCGAAGAAGAGAGCGATGTCGGCGGGTGTCGTCTCGTAGTAGGGCTCGAGGACCGTGCGCTCCATCCCCAGCCGTCGGGCGTGCCCGACCACCGCGGCGTCCGTGAGGAGCTCGTGCAGAGCGACCGCCGTCGGGTTGTCGGACCACTGGATCATGGCCTGGATCGCGCCCGCGACCGTCACGGTGACGGTCTCGCCGGGATCGGTGTGGGGCACGTCGACGTAGTGGCGCGATTCCAGATCGAGGAGGTCGCCCGGGGAGAGCGCGCCGGCCGCGATCTGCTCGTAGGCCTCGGCCATCACCAGCAGCTTGTAGAGCGAGGCGCTGCGGAAGATGGTCCCGGCGCGGGTCGCGCAGCGCTCTCCGCTCGCGAGGTCGAGGACGACGACCCCGACGGCGACGCTCGCCGCCTCCGCCTGCTCGCGGATCCGTGCGCAGTCCTCGCCGAGCCCGGCGCTGCCCGGCAGCGCCGCGACCGCGGCGGCGGCCACGAGGGCCGACGTGAGAGCGGCGGCCGCGAGCGAGCGGCGAAGCGTCGTTCGGAGGGACACGGATGCTCCCGCTGGATCACCGGCGCCCGCTGCCGTCGGAGGCCGCCGCGCCGCGCGACTCGAGCTCCCGCGCCGTGCCGGAACCGCTCCGGCGACGGCCACTCTCGCACAAACGCGGGATGCGGGCCCGCCCCTCGCCGAGGCGCCGTCCGCCGCCGCGGCGATGCTTGACGGGCGGAGATGCGGTCAGCATGATGCCGCGGGGGTCGGCGGCGCCCCCGGCGTCCCAATGGGTCGCGGTGCGCGTCGCCGGCGGTGCGGCGGCACGCCGACATCACCGGTATCGCGTGCGCCCCGGCGGGGCGCGACGGCAGCGGGGGAGGGTGCTCGTGGATCTCGGCCTGAGCGAAACGCAGGAACTCTTGAAGAACGCGGCGCGCGAGTTCCTCGAGAACGAGTGCCCGGAGACCCACGTCCGCGAGATGGAGGAGGACGACAAGGGGTATTCGCCCGAGCTCTGGGCGAAGATGGCGGAGCAGGGCTGGCAGGGCCTGCTCATCCCCGAGGAGTACGGCGGCGCCGGCCTCGACTTCCTCGATCTCGCCGTGCTGCTCGAGGAGTTCGGGCGGGCGCTCGTCCCCGGGCCCTTCATGTCGACGGTGCTCGGCGGGGCGATCCCGCTCATCGTCGCTGGCTCGGAGGCGCAGAAGCAGGAGTACCTGCCGAAGATCGCATCCGGGGAGGCGATCTTCACGCTGGCGCTCACCGAGCCGAGCGCCCGCTTCGACGAGCAGGGGATCGAGGCCGAGGCCTCCGTCTCCGGGAGCGAGGTCACGCTCAACGGCACGAAGCTCTTCGTCTCCGACGCGAACGTCGCGGACTACATGGTGGTGGCAGCGAAGTCGTCCGGCGGGACGACGCTCGCGGTGGTCCCGACCAACCAGCCCGGCGTGCAGATCCGCCAGCTGCTCACCATCGCCCGCGACAAGCAGTGCGAGGTCGTGCTCGACGGCGCGACGGGCGAGCTCCTCGGCGAGGAGGGTGCCGGCTGGGATCTGCTGCAGCCCGTGATCCAGCGCTACACGGTTGCCGAGGCCGCCTACCTGGTCGGGCTCGCGCAGATGGACTTCGAGATCGCCGTCGACTACGCGAAGGAGCGGGTCCAGTTCGGCCGCCCGATCGGCTCCTTCCAGGCGATCCAGCACAAGTGCGCGGACATGGTCACCGACGTCGACGGGTCGCGCTTCATCATGTACAAGGCCGCGTGGTCCGTGAACACCGATCAGGACGACCGCGAGATGGCGGTGAACATGGCGAAGGCGTGGACCTCCGACGCCACCCGCCGCGTCGTCGCCCACGGCCAGCAGATCCACGGCGGTATCGGTTTCACCAAGGACTACAAGATCCAGCTCTACTACCGTCGGCAGAAGCGGGCCGAGCTCGCCTTCGGCGACACCGAGCACCACCGGGAGCTCGTCGCGCAGCAGCTCGGCATCTAGCCCGGGTTCACCCCGGCAGCGAAGCCGCCCCCGACGGGGCGGCTTCGGCGTGTCGTGGGGCGTCGCGCCGTGCGATATGCTCGATCGAGGCGCAGTCGGTCGCAGCCGCGGGCCGCCGACGCCGGGGGTGGGACGCGATGAACAACCTGAAGACGGCGGTGCTGCTCTCCGCGATCAGCGGACTGCTGATCGCGATCGGCTGGGGGCTCGGCGGCCCGGCCGGGGCGCTTCTCTTCCTGGGGATCGCGGCGGTGATGAACTTCGGGAGCTACTGGTTCTCGGCCGACATCGTGCTCCGGAGCGCGCGCGCGCGCGAGATCGAGCGCGAGGAGGACCGCGCTCTCTTCGACCTGGTGGCGCGCGTGGCCCGCGACGCCGAGCTCCCGATGCCCCGCCTCTACGTGATGGACTCGCCGCAGCCGAACGCGTTCGCGACCGGCCGCTCGCCGAAGCACGCGGCCGTCGCTGTCACCACGGGCATCCGAGCGCTCTTGACGGAGCGCGAGCTGCGCGGGGTGCTGGGGCACGAGATGGCGCACATCAAGAACCGCGACATTCTCACCTCCTCTATCGTGGCCACGATTGCGAGCGCGATCTCGATGATCGGCTTCGTCGGCCTCTGGTTCGGCGGGCGTCGCGACGGGATGGCCGGCCTGGTGATGCTGCTCGTCGCGCCGATCGCCGCCACGCTGATCCAGCTGGGAATCAGCCGCGCGCGCGAGTACGAGGCCGACCGCGACGGGGCGCACATGGTGAGCGACCCCGAGGCGCTCGCCTCCGCGCTCTGGAAGCTGCACGCGGGGGCCGAGCGGCGCGCGATGCCGGTCCCCGAGTCGACGGCGCACCTCTTCATCGTCAACCCGCTGCGGGCCGGCTCGGTCGGGGGCCTCTTTTCGACGCACCCGCCGCTTGAGGAGCGCGTCGCGCGCCTGAGAAGGATGCAGTAGGGATCTCGTCCGTCGCCCCGGGGCGCGCCTCCGTCCCGGTCGCGGCGCCGCTCAGGAGCGGAGGGCGTGCGGTGGGCCCCGAGCGTACCCGTGGCGGCGCGGATGCTACCGCCGCCGAGGACGCCGGAGGCGGCTACGAGCGGCTCCGCGAGCTGATGGCGCCGGAGCTTCCCCCGAGGATGGTCGAACACATCGATCGTGTGGTCGCGATCGCCCGGGAGCTCGGGGCGCTCCATCACCTCCCCCTCGAGCCGATCTCCCTCGCCGCTCAGGGCCACGACCTGCTGCGGGCGGTGCCCCCGCCCGAGCTGCTGCGCCGCGCGGAGGAGCGGGGTCTGGCGATACTCGACGTCGAGCGGGCGCGCCCCGTCATACTCCACGGCCCGCTCGGGGCCCTTGAGCTATCGGAGCGCTTCGGCGTCTTCGATTCAGGCGTCCTCGATGCCATCCGATGGCACACGACGGGTCACCCGAGCTACCCCGACTGGGCGTGGGCGATGTTCATCGCCGACAAGGTGGAGCCGGCGAAGGCCGCCAGGTGGCCGGCGCTCCGCGGCGTCGAGGCCGCCGCCCGGCGAGCGGTGCCGGGAGCCCTCAGAGGGGCCGCGGCCCGCTACCTGCGGCTCACTCTGGGGAGGCAGCGCGAGCGGGGCGAGCCGACGCACCCGCTCGCCGTGGAGACGCTCGCGCACCTCGCGTCGGGGCGGGGCGGGGCGGAGGCGGAGTCGCTCGCGTGAGATCGGTGCCGCCGGCGGGGCGCGGCCCCCGCCGGCTCCTACGGCTGCGCCCCCTCGCCCTCGTGGCGCCGGTGCACGTCCTCGATGGCGACGTCGAGATCGTCCCAGAGGCGCTCGACCATCGAGCGCAGCCGCATGTTCTGGTACGCGCCCCAGACCGTCATTGCCGGCGGCACGACGAGGATCGAGACGAGCAGCGAGTAGGCGATCGTGATCGCGGCGGTGATGCCGAACTGTTGGGAGGCGAGGACCGGCGACGCCACCAGGACGCCGAGCCCGAGCGCCGTCGTCATGGCGGAGCCCAGCAGCGCCGACCCGGTCGTCTCGAGCGTCCGGATCGCGGCCGTCTCCGGGTTGCGCACGCGCGTGAACTCCTCCTGGTAGCGGTGGATCAGGTGGATGGTGTAGTCGACCCCGATGCCGATCGAGAGCGCGGTGATGATCGAGGTGACCAGCGAGTAGGGGATGCCGAGGAGCGCCATCGTGCCGAGTACCCAGATCAACACGAGGACGATGGGGCCGACCGCGACGACCGCCAGCAGCGGCTGGCGCAGCGTCGCCCAGTAGAAGAGGGCGAGGATGCCGAGAGCGACCGCGACGGTCGAGCTGATCGCCTCCGTCTGCCCCTTCGCGATCTCGTCGGTGACCGTGACCGAGGTGATGGAGGCCGAGGTCGCCGTGATCGCGCCGTCCTCGCCGAACCAGAGCGCCTCGATGTCCGTCTGGAGCGCACGGGTCACCTCGGGGTCGCCTGCGTAGGTCGGGAACTGCACCAGGAGCGAGTCGATCCCGTTCGGGTTGTCGACCAGCGCGTGCGCGATGGCGGGATCGCGCTCCTGTAGCCTGTCCAGGAACTCCTGCATCAGCTCCGAATCGAGCCCCACCCCCGCGATCGCCTCTCGGAAGAGCGCGGCGAGTTCGGGGTCGTATCGGTCGCCGGGGTCGCCGCTCTCCTCCGTCCAGTCGTGCACGAGCAGCTCGTACGAGGTCTGGATCGGACCCGCCGCCGCCTGGGGTCGGCGCTCGGGGTCCTCGAAGGCGGTGCGAAGATCGCGCAGGTTCAGGAGCGTGCGGGCCTCGGTCGCCTCCGCCCTCACGAGCACGCTCGCCAGCTCCGTCGAGCCGCCGACCGCCGAGTCCAGCGTGTCCAGATCCTCCAGCACCGTCCCGCCCCGGGGGAGGACCTCGCGGATGTTGAAGCCCGTCTGGAGACCCGTGGCGGCGGAGCCGAGCACGACGGTCACTGCGGTCACGAGCACGAAATAGGGGAGCGGCCGCCGCGCAACCGAGGTCCCCAGCAGCGCCGCCAGCCGTCCGATGCCGGGGAGGGCGTTCGCGACCGGGCGCGGGGTCGTGAGCGTGCCGCGTGCCTCGCGCCTCCGGTCGATGATCGTCCGCCCGGCCGGTATCAGGGTGAGCATGACGACGAGGCTCATCCCCACGCCGAGCGCCGCGACGATGCCGAAGTCGCCGATCACCCCGATCGGGGAGAAGAGGTTCGCGAGCAGGCTCGCCATAGTCGTGGCGGCGGCGAGCGTCAGCGGCATCGTGACGTGCCGGAGACCGCCGCGCACCGCCGCGACCACCGGCTCGCCGGCGCCGCGCTGCTCGCGGTAGTGCGAGACGGTCTGGATCGCGTAGTCGACCGTCAGGCTGATCACGATGATCGGCACCATCGCCGACACCGAGCTCGGCGGGCCGATGAGCCCGAGCGCGTTCGGGCCGAGCCACCCCTCCGCTCCGATCACCCAGATCAGCGCGAAGAGCAGCCCCGTCAGCGTGAGCACGAGGTCGGAGCCCGTCCGCAGGAAGAGGACCAGGAGCGCCGCGATCAGGAGCAGCGCCACGCCGATCAGGGGGGCCGTCCCCTCCTCGGTCGCCCGCTTGTACTCGTCCTCGACCACCGCCGGCGAGACGCTGCTCGCGGCGAGCGGGCCCTCGTCCTGGGTCGCCAGCTCGTGGATCCAGCGCTCGGCCTCCTGGCTCCGCTCATCGCCGCTGTCGGTCAGGCGCAGCGTGGCGATCGCGACGGGGGTGCCGTCCCCGTCGGTTCCCGTCAGAGCCTCGAGTGCCTCCCCGATGCCCGCGACGCTGCGGGCGGCGTCGATCTCCGCCTGCGTGACGGAGGCGACGTCGTCCACGCCGAGGGCGGCGGCGACCAGCGCCGGCGGCGCCAGGACCGGGTCCCCGGGCGCCAGCAGATCCGCGACGCGGGCGTCGCGCGCGATGGTGCCGATGAGCGAGTCGATCTGGGCGAGCCCCGCCGGCGTGAGCGCCTCCCCGCGGAAGACGAGCGTGACGACCCGGACGTCTCCCGACTCGTCGAAGAGCTCGCCGATCTCGGTGACCGCCTCGGCAACGGCGTTCCCGGGGGGCAGGAAGGCGAGCGCCGCACCCTGGACAGGCGGCGCGCGCCTCGCCGCGCCCGCGGCGAGCACGACCGTGATGACGACGAGGACGAGGATCGTGAGGGAGGGGCGGACGGTGACCAGCCAGTTGAGCCGGCCCGGTAGCTGCCTCATGGCGCCATCCTACCCGAGGGCCGCGGGGCGCCGCGTGCGGCCGGCCCGGCCCGCGCCAGTCTTCCGTGCGCGTGAGGGTTGCGCTAGAGTGGGGGTCGTTCCCCCGTAGCCTCTCCTTGTGAGGCTTCCGAGGAGCCTGCGCAAGGAGCACCCGGATGTCCGCCGCAGCGCCCGCCCGCCCGACAGCGGCGACCCGCCCCCGCGGGCGGCGCCGGGCGCCGACG
>VYDC01000042.1 GCA_009843585.1 Chloroflexota bacterium
TCGCAGAGCTCGGCGTGTCGATGGTGGATGCGCCGGTCTCGGGGGGCGTGCGGGGCGCCGAGGCCGGATCGCTGGCGATCATGGCGGGCGGCGAGCCTGAGGACCTCGACCGCTGCGAGCCGCTCTTCGGCGCGATGGGGCGGACGGTCGTCCGCACCGGCGGGCTGGGATCCGGGCACGCGACGAAGGCGCTCAACAACTTCCTCTCGGCCTCGGCGATGATCGCGGCCACGGAGGCGGCGCTGGTGGCGAGGCGGTTCGGCCTCGACCCCCGGCTGATGATCGAGGCGGTGAACCACTCGACGGGGCGCAGCTCCTCGACCGAGGAGAAGTTCCCGCGCTTCGTCTTCTCGGGCGATCTCGAGGCCGGCTTCGCGCTCGACCTGATGCTCAAGGACGTCGCCTGCGCGGCCGACCTCGCGCGCGAGACCGGGACGCCGGCCCCGCTCGCCGGCGCGACCCGCGAGCTGCTCGCGGCCGCGCGGGAGGCCCTCCCGGAGGGCGCCGACTACATGCAGATCGTGCGCCACCTGGAGGCCCGGGCCGGGGCCTCCATCGCCGGGCCGGGCGGCTCGTAGGGGGCGGCGCCCCCGGGCCGTCTCAGTCGATGTAGCGCCAGCCGCGGGAGGACTCGCCTGAGCCCCGCTCCGGGAGCGTCGCCAGGTAGCCGGCGCGGCGGAAGAGCTCCATCGACGCCTCCTCGGCCTCGCGGATCACCTCCGCCTCGTCCCAGACGGTGACGCGGCCTGCGTCGAGGAGCACGCGCCCGTCCACCAGCACCATCTCGACATGCGATGCGTCGGTGCTGTGCACGAGGTAGCTCAGGGTGCGGCGCTGCTCCATCGCGGGCGCGAAGTCGGGGCCGCTCATGTCGACGACGACGAGGTCGGCGGCCGCGCCCTGCTCGATGCCGCGGACGCGCGGGTCGAGGAAGAGGTGGCTCTGGCCCGCGCGCGTCGCCATCTCGAGCAGGAGCTCGGTCGTGATCTCCTGGTCGTGGTCGGTGGTGTCGCCGCTCCGCTCCTCGTACTCCCTGCGCACGGCGACCGAGGTGAGCAGGCGGCGCATCACCTGCCAGACCGAGGACTTCGGGCCTCCCATCGGCCCGTCGTTGCCCAGCGCCGGGACCACTCCCACGGCGAGGAAGTGGTGGAGACCCGGCCCCATCTCGTCGCGGATGCGCGGCGGGACCAGGCAGGCGGTGACGCCGTGCTCGGCCCAGATGGCGTACTCGTCGGGCTCGAGGTTGAACGACTTCCCGCCGGAGACCTGGTCGTCGAGGATGCCGATCTCGGCGGCGTGCTTGACGGCTCCGCCCCGGGTGTAGCCGCGGGCGGCGAGCGTGCGGCGCCACTCGGCGCCGGAGAGGTCGAGGTCGAACGGTACCCCGAGCCGGCGCACTCCCTCGCGCAGGGCGACGAGCTCCTCGTCGGTCGCGACCCACGTGCCGTTGATGGGGCTCGCGGTCACGGTGATGCGGTCGCTGTTCCAGCGCCTCCCGAGGCGCTCGGTCTCGGAGAGCACGGCGTCGACGCTCTCCCGCGCGTCGGGCGGGATCATCTCGGCGGAGAGGTGGACGCGGGAGGCGAAGCCGCGCATCCCCGACTCGTCGATAGCGCGCAGCACGCCGTCCATGTTGTCGGGGGGCACGTTGGTGAAGTGCTGCTCGTGCACGGCGGTCGTGCCGGCCCGGAGCATGTCGAGCATGTGCAGGCGAACGAGCTTGTAGGAGATCTCCTCGCCGGCGTGCGACCAGAGGTCGTGCATCGTCGCCATCAGCCCGCCCATGCCGGCGCCCGGCCGCGGGCGGTCGTCGAGCCGTGCGCGCATGAGGACCTGGTCGAGGTGGTTGTGGGCGTTGACGAGCCCGGGAAGCACGGCCTTACCGCGGGCGTCGACGGTCCGCTCCGCCCGGACGGCGCAGCTCCGGTCGGGCCCGACGGCGACGATGTCGCGGCCGGAGACGGCGACGTACCCGTCGCGGTAGACGCGGCGCTCGTCGTCGAGCGTCACGACGTAGGCGTTGCGGAAGACGATGTCGGCTGAGGTCGGCTCTCCGGTCACGGCTCTCTCCCCCCCCGGAACGGGCAGCGGGCCTCGGGCTAGCCCGCCGCCTAGAGCGGGCGGGCGAACGTCTCGAGGATGCTGTCGTAGTTCTTCATGTGCCGCTCGAGCGGGACGGCGTGCCGCGGCGAGTAGAAGATGAGGCGGTCGAGCAGGCCGTCGTAGCGCTCCGCCTGCGAGCGCACCTCGGCCGGCGTCCCGACGAGGCAGCACGACTCGAGCATGCGGTCGGACACCGCGTCGGCGACGTTCTCCATCTCGCCGCTGCGGAACGCGTCGCGCACCTGCCGCTTCTCCTCCTCCCAGCCGCCCGCGTCGAAGATGCAGTCGAAGGCACGCGGCGAGAGGTAGAAGCCCAGCGTGATCGCCGCGTCGCGTCGCGCGGTGGCGCGGTCCTCGCTGATGGACGTCACGACGTCGGAGGTGAACGAGAAGCTCTCCCGCGACCGTCCACCGGCCTCGAGGCGCTCGCTGATGGTGGGGATGATCGTCTCCCGGAGGTACTGCACGCTGTTGATCGGGTGCCCGATCAGGCCGTCCGCCAGGTCGCCGGCGACGCGCAGCGAGAGCCTGTTGACCGCCGCCAGGTAGACCGGGACGGGAGCCGCCGGGCGGAATCCCCGCGCCCCCTGCAGGCGGAAGAAGCGCCGCTCCCACTGGATGCGGCCCTCGTTGGTCGTGAGCTCGCGGAGGAGCTCCAGGAACTCGCGGATGCGCGGCGCGGGGTGCTCGGCCTGATCGCCGAGGATGCCGTAGAAGCGGTTGAGCTGGGGCCGGACGCCGGAGCCGATGCCGGCGATGGCCCGGCCGCCGGCGAGCTCGCCGAGGTCGGCGATCATGTCGGCGTGCGCGACCGGGTTGATGAGGGGCTGCACCACGACGGCGGTGCCCAGCGTGATCCGCTCGGTGTGCTGCGCGAAGGCGGCCAGGCGCAGGTAGCCGTGGCTACCCGATGTCCACGCGCTCTCGAAGCCGCTCGCCTCCGCCCTGCGCACGAGGCCGATCGCCTCTGTCGCGCTCACCTCGAGCGGTGCGATCCCGATCTTCTCGACCATGGCGTCTCCTCCTTCGCGGCCCGGACGGCACTATATATGCCCGCTCCGTCGGGCGGGCCCGGGCCGCCCGGGGCCATCCCCGCCGCGACGTCCCGGGGCCCTGCGACGCTAGAGCGACATCGGGACGAGATCCCCGTGCACCGCGAGCGGAGCGCCCGTGAGGGCCCGGATCCGCTCCGGGTCGACGCCGGGCGCGTGCTCCCGGAGGACGAGGCCCGACCCGGCGATCTCGATCACGGCGAGGTCGGTCACCACGAGCGAGACGCAGCCGTCGCCGGCGGTGACGGGGAGGGAGCAGCGCTCGACCAGGCGGGGCGCGCCGGCGTGGGTGGTGTGCTCCATCACCACCCAGAGGCGCCTGGCGCTCTGCGCGAGATCCATCGCGCCGCCGATGCCGCCGAGCCCGTCCTCGCCGCGCACGCTCCAGTTGGCGAAGGAGCCGCCCGAGGCGACCTCGTAGGCGCCGAGCACCGCGCAGTCGAGGCGCCCGCCGCGGATGAGCGCGAAGGAGGCCGCGTGGTCGAGGATCGCCGCGCCGGGATCGAGCGTGACCGGCTGGACGCCCGCGTTCACGACGTCGGGATCGGCGTCGGCGCCGGTCGCGAGGGCGCCGTAGCCGACGACGCCGTTCTCCGAGGTGAGCAGGATCCCGTCCCGGGGGTCGAGGAAGCTCGACGTGAGCGTCGGGATGCCGATTCCGAGGTTGACGACCCAGCCGGGCCGAAGCCGCCGGGCGATCACCCCCGCCATCTGCTCCCGCGAGAGGCGCCCGGCGACCGAGGCGCTCCCCTGCACGTGATCCGGGTCGATGGCGCCGCGCCCCGCCACGGGCTCCTCGACCTCGGCGATGACGAGGGCCGCGGCGGTCGCCATCAGCGGGTTGAAGTTCCTCGCCGCGCGGCGGTAGACGAGGTTCCCGGCGCGGTCGGCGCGGTGCGCGCGCAGCAGCGCCACGTCGGCGACGATCGCCGTCTCCAGCAGGTGCTCGCGCCCCTCGAAGAGCCGCGTCTCACGCCCCTCGGCGAGCGCCGTGCCGGCGGCCGCCGGGGTGTAGAAGGCGGGGATGCCCGCCCCGCCGGCGCGGATGCGCTCGGCGAGCGTCCCCTGGGCCACGAGTTCGCAGCGCACGCGCCCGTCGCGGATCGCCTGCTCGGCCGGCCCGGGGATCGACGGTCGGGTCGAGGCGGAGAAGGAGACGACGAGGCGCGAGACGCGGCCGTCGGCGACCAGGTCGCCTATGGTCTTGACGTCCGGCCGGGGGCTCTGGTAGCCGACCGAGTTGGCGACGATCGTCAGATCGCGGGTGCCGCGGCGGTGGAGCGCCCGCAGCAGGTTCCAGGGCGTTCCCGGCCCGAAGCCCGGCACCAGGATCGACGCGCCGTCGGAGACGCCCTCCAGGGCGGCGTCGACGCTCGGCGCGATCTCGGGTCCGCTGTGACGATGCCCCACGCCCCCACCTTACGCGAGCGGGCGCGCGTGTCCGGGGCTCAGGCCCGGCCGACGCCCGCGGCCTCGGCCGCGAACTCGGGCATCACCTCGCGGCCGAAGCGCTCCATCGAGCGCAGCACCATCTCGTGGGGCAGGTCGCCCCACGTGAAGGAGAGCATCATCCCGCGCACGCCGGCGTCGCGGATCTCCCTGAGCCCCTCGCGCACGGTCTCCGGGGAGCCGAGGATGAAGCCGCGGGAGATCAGGTCGGCGACCGCCTCCTCCGGCGTCGAGTCGGGCGAGCTCCACTTCTGGGAGGCGTTCTGCGCGGCGCGGGCGCGGTTGTCGACGTCCGCGGGGTTGAAGGTCTGCCGGGAGTGCTGCAGGTGGGCGTGCAGCCGGAACGTCGCCTCCTGCACGTCGTCGTGCGCCTGCTGGTCCGTCGGAGCCACGTAGATGCTGCGCTGCAGCGTGCACGAGTCGAGGGCGCTCTCGATCTCGTGCGCCGGGTGCGACGCCTCCTCCATCGACCGCCGGTAGAAGGCGAGGCGCTCGGTGGCCCGGCCGAGGTCGAGGCGCGGCATCATGATCGGATAGCCGCGTGCGGCCGCCCACGCCACGGTGTCGTCCGAGAGCACGGAGAGCATCAGCGGCGGATGCGGCTTCTGCACCGGGGCGGGCCGGACCCCGGGGATCCGGAGCCGGAAGTGCTCGCCCTCGTAGGGCGTGTTGTCGCCGGCCCAGGCGCGCTCCATGAGCTCTATGGCCTCGAACATGCGCTCGCGCTGTCCCTCGGAGCGCGCCCCGAAGGCGACGTACTCGTACTCGTTGAAGGCGGAGCCGCGGCCGATGCCGATCGTGAGCCGGCCGTCGAGCAGGTTGTCGAGCAGGCTCGTCTGTATCAGGAGCCTCGTCGGGTGGTGGATCGCCATCTGCACCACGGCGAAGCCGACCCGTATGCGGCTCGTCCGCTGCGAGAGCGCGGCGCCGAAGACGATCGGGTCGGCGTATCCGCTCTCGCCGGTGAAGTTGTGCTCGGTGAGCCACGCGTAGTCGAAGCCGAGCGCCTCGGCGGCCTCGATCTGCTGCAGCTGCTCCTCGATGACCCGGCGGTCGTCGGCGGGGCCCGGGGAGAGCGGCAAGTGGAAGGTCCCGAAGCGCATCGGCGGCTCCTCGTCGTCTGCTCGGTGGCGCGGCGCCCGGGAGGCGCCCGGCCCGCCGGCCGGAGCCTACACGAGGCCGGCCCGCGGTCGCATCCGGGAGCCGGCGGCCCGGCCCGGCGCGCGGGGCCTGAGGCGCCGGCCGTCCTAGAGGAGCGCGCTCGCCGTTCCGGCGACGACCTCCTCGCCCCCCTCCTTCTCCGCCCAGACGCGGCACAGCGCCCGGCCGCCGGAGCGGTCGAGGATCGCGCCGTGGACGTCGATGCTCTCGTTCGACCACACCGTTCGCGTGAAGTGGATGTCGAGCTCGCCCCCGGAGACGAATCCCCCGCCGAAGCGGTCGCGCATCATGCGCGAGATGAGGCCCATCGCGAACGCGCCCTGCGCCACCGGCCCGGGCTGCCCGCGCTCGCGCGCGGCGGCGACGTCGGTGTGTCCGTTGTGCTCGCCGGGGCCCTCGAAGTCGTTCATGCGCTCCTGCATCAGGTGCAGCGAGAGCGGCCCGAAGCGCTCGGCGGAGCCGTCCGCGGCCGGCGGGATCTCGCGGCTCCGCTCCTCCAGCCCCTCGAGCTGCTCCTCGGTCGCCTGGAAGTACCAGGTGCGCGCGTTGCGCTGGACGAGCTCGCCGTCCGCGCGCGCCTCGATCTGCCACTCGATGTAGCCGCGCCCGCGCCGGCGGTACTTCGAGAGCACCTGCCCCGAGATCTCCAGCGGCCGCTCCCTGGGGACCGGCGCCAGGAACTCGCAGCGGAAGCGCGCGAAGCCCGCCGAGATGTCGCGCAGGGGCGCGACGATGCTCTGACCCGCGTAGTAGAGGATGTAGTGCGGGGCGTGCTCCGAGTAGAGCGCGGGGTCGTCCTCGTAGAGGCGGCACCAGCGCTCGACATCGTCGGAGGTGACGGTGAGCTCGAACGAGCGCGGGAACGCCCCGAGCGCGAAGTCGTCCCAGCCGGCGCTCCGCGGGGTGCCGATCTTCGGGATCTTGTGCGTGGCGGGGATGGTCGCTAGCTGCGTGGTCATGGCCCTCTCCTCCGGCGGGCCGCCCGACGGCCGCCTCCCTGATTCTGCGCCGCGGCGCGATCGCCCTGTCAACCGCCCCCTCAACCGCCCACTCAGCCGCCCCCTCAGC
>VYDC01000012.1:0-5072 GCA_009843585.1 Chloroflexota bacterium
GCCGGGTGTCGAGGCGCCGGAGGCCGGGCTCCAGTTCCTGCTGCTCAACGCGAACAAGCGCGGCGCCGTGCTCGATCTCGAGGGAGAGGGCGGGCGTGCGGCGCTCCTGCGCCTCGTGGCGGGGGCCGACGTCGTCCTCGAGTCGTGGCGGCCCGGGGAGGCGCGCGCGCTGCGCCTGACCGACGCCGACCTGCGCGAGGCGAACCCGGGGCTGATCCACGCCTCCGTCACCGGCTTCGGCCTGAGCGGCCCGCACGCCGAGTGGGCCTACGCCGACATCGTCGGCGTCGCGACGTCGGGCGTGATGAACCTCGCGGGCTTCCCCGGCGGCCCGCCGGAGTCGCTGCCCGATCACCAGGGCTACCACTGCGCCTCCCTGGATGCCGCGGCCGGGACGCTGACGGCGCTGCTGCACCGCGACCACGGCGGACCCGGACAGCTCGTCGAGGTCTCGATGCAGGAGGCGCTGAGCATCGCGCAGGAGACCGCCCTGCAGAACTACGACATCCGCGACACGGTCCTCGAGCGGCTCGGCGAGGCGAGCCAGGTCAACCCGATGAACCTCCCCGGCTTCGGTCTCTACGAGTGCCGGGAGGGGATGGTCTACATCATGACGACCGGCACGGCCGGCGCCGGCTTCGCCGGCCTCGTCGAGATGATGGACGAGCACGGGCAGGCCGGCGACCTGAAGGAGGAGCCGCACTGGAGCTTCATCCAGACGCAGATGGACGGCGCGAACCTCAGGCGGCTCCTGACCGACGAGGAGAGCCGCGACGAGACGCAGCGCTTCCTCGACCACCTGGAGGAGCTGGTCACCGCGTTCATGGCCGCCCACCCCGCACGCTACATCTATGAGGAGGGGCAGCGACGGCGCGTCCTGGTGGGGCTCATAGCGACCCCGGCCGACATCTCGTCCGACCCGCACCTCGCGGCGCGCGAGTGGTTCCTGGAGGTAGAGGACGCCTCGCGGGGGAGGACGCTCCGCTACCCCGGCTTCCCCTTCCGCCTGCAGGCGACGCCGGCCACGCTCCGGCGCCCCGCTCCGCTGCTCGGCGAGCACACGGCGGAGGTGCTTCGGGAGGCGGGCCTCGACGCGGGTGAGATCGCAGCCCTGGAGGTGACGGCATGACCGGTGCATCCGCGTCTCAGAGGCCGCTCGCAGGCGTCAGGGTCCTCGATCTCTCGTGGTTCGGGGCCGGCCCGATAGCCGGCCGCGCGCTCGCCGCCGCCGGCGCCGACGTGATCAAGGTCGAGACCGTCAAGCGCATCGACGGGCTGCGCGCGATGGCGCCGCGTCCCCGCGGCGCGCGCGGCTACAACCTCTCCGGCTACTTCAACAACTACAACGCGAACAAGCGCTCCGTCACCATCGACCTCACCACCGAGCGCGGCCACGAGCTGGGGCTGACCCTGGTCCGCTGGGCCGACGTGATGCTCACCAACATGACGAACCGCGCCGTGCGGCAGGTCGGGATGGGATGGGAGACCGTCTCCCGCGAGAACCCGCGCCTCGTCGCGGTCTACATGCCGATGATGGGCACGACCGGCCCTCACAGGGACTTCCAGGGCTTCGGCGCGATGCTCACCGCGATCTGCGGGATGAACTACCTCGCGGGCTTCGCCGAGAACCGGCCCGTGGGCGTCGGCACCAACTACCCGGACTACGTCGTCAACCCGATGCACGCCTACATCGCCACGCTCGCCGCGCTCCGCCACGCGCGCGCGACCGGCGAGGGCCAGGCGATAGACGTCTCGCAGGACGAGTCCTCGGTCGCGGCCATGTCGCTGCCGCTCTTCATGCACGACAACGGGGGCGGCGCGTACGTGCGCGCCGGCAACCGCGTCCCCTACGCCGCCCCGCACGGCGCCTACCGCGCGCGGGACACCGCCGACCGCTCGGACCGCTGGGTGGCGCTCGCCTGCCTCGACGAGGGGCAGTGGCAGACCCTCGCCTCAGAGATCTGCGGCCACCCCGAGTGGGCGGAGGACGCGCGCTTCCTGACGCTCGCCGACCGCCTCTCGAACGAGGAGGGCCTCGACTCCCTGCTCGCCGCCTGGGTCTCGGAGCAGGACGGGGAGGAGCTGGTCGGCCGGCTCCAGGGCGCCGGGATCCCCGCGGGCCTCGTCCAGAACGCGCGCGAGATGCTGGAGGACGAGCACGTGCGCGAGCGGGGCTACTTCGTCCAGCTCGAGCACGCCGAGGCCGGCCTGCGCTGGTATGACGGGCCCGGCTGGCGGATGTCGGAGAGCCCGGTGGGGCTCGACCGCGCCGCGCCCATGCTCGGCGAGCACACCTTCGACGTGGCGATGGACCTGCTCGGCCTCTCGGCCGACGAGATCGCGGATCTCGTCGCCGAGGGGGTCCTGCAGTAGCGGCGGGCCGGGCGGGCGCGATGCCCCCCCCGCCGGGAGAGGGCGACGCCGGGGCGCTGCCACCGCGGCTGGCCGAAGAGGGCGCCAACTGGATCGCCGAGCAGGTCTCCGAGGAGCTGGGCGGCTTCGTGCCCGCCGAGCTGGTCGACCTGATGATGGAGCTCGAGCGGGCGGTCCGCGCCGAGCACGGCGATCCCGAGATGGATCACGCCGCGATGTCGCTGCACCTCGTCGACCGCTTCGAGGCCGAGGGCATCCCGGTGAAGACCGGCGCCCTGACGCGCGAGGTCCTGCTCGAGCTGCTCCACTGGGAGGACGAGTTCCTGAGCCTCGCCGGCTACACCAGGCGGGTCCGCCCCTCCGCGTAGGGCCGGCGTCCGGGCCTAGAGGAGCGCGCGCAGGCGGCGCACGTTCTCCAGGTCGGGACCGTCCGCCTTGCCTCCCCCCTCGGGGGGGATCCCCGGCACCTCGAGGATGAAGGTGCGATCGGCGAACGCCGGGTGCGCCAGCAGGCCGCGGAAGCCCTCGAGCCCGATGTGGCCGTCGCCGATGTTCTCGTGGCGGTCCCGCCCGCTCCCGAGCTCCATCATGGCGTCGTTGGCGTGCACCACGGCGAGCCGGTCGAGCCCCACCTCCCGCGCGACCTCCTCCACCGTGGCGTCGAGCCCCTCGGGACGGGCGACGTCGTAGCCCGCGGCGAAGGCGTGGCAGGTGTCGAAGCAGAGAGCGAGCCGCGAGGAGCCGACGGCGCGGAGGAGGACGCCGATCTCGTCGAACCGCGCGCCGATCGTGCCGCCCTGCCCGGCCGTGTTCTCGAGCGCGAGCATCGCCTCCCCGGGTGCCGCATCGAGCGTGCGGCGGAGCGCGTCGACGACCTGCTCGACGACGGCGTCGAAGCCGCGGCCGCGGTGGGATCCGGTGTGCAGGACCACGCCGTCGGCGCCGATCGCCTCGGCGACGCGGAGCGCGTTCGCGACCGAGTCGACGGACTTGTCGAGCTGCGCCGGATCCTCGGCCGCCAGGTTCGCGAGGTAGATGTTGTGCAGCCACACCTGCCCGATCCCGTGCTGCTCGCGCAGCTCCCGGAAGCGGGCGACGGCTTCCGGCCTGTGCCGGGTCGGCCGCCACATCTGCGGCGCGCTGGGGAAGATCTGGACGGCCTCCGCCTCTATGGCGACGGCGCGCTCCACGGCGGTGTAGATGCCGCCCGAGCTGGAGACGTGCGCGCCGATGGTGACCGCCACCCAGAGCCCTTCCCGCGACCGAATCCTACCAGCGCCGGGCGGGCGGCCGGTCGCGCTCGCCGCGCCTCCCCCCGTTCTTGCTGGCGGTACCCGCCGATGCTAGCCTGACCGCACCCGCGACCGGATCGCGCGGCGCCGCTGGAGGGCTCGTGGCCTACACCATCATCGAGACCTGCATCGGCTGCACGGCGTGCACCCTGAAGTGCCCCGTCGAGGCGATCACCGGGCTCAGGGACGAGCTGCACGTCATCGATCCCGAGCTCTGCATCGACTGCGGCGCCTGCGGCGCCGTCTGCCCGCCGGAGTCGATCCTGGACGAGGTCGGCGACGTCTGCCGCACCTTCCCCCGGCGCGAGCTGCCGCTCGCGAAGGTCGTGGAGGAGAACTGCATCGGCTCCGGGTGCGAGCTCTGCATCAACATCTGCCCCTTCGACGCCCTCTCGCTCTCCGACGCGCCCAACAGCCACGACTTCTACGGGATCACGATCGTCGACGCGAAGAAGTGCGTCGGCTGCCGCCTCTGCGAGGAGGCGTGCGGCTGGGCGGCGATCTACATCGACCCGCCGCGCGAGATGCTCAAGAAGGCGATCTACCCCCTCGAGGTGCTGACCCCGAAGAAGGGGAAGGGCATCGCCCGCGCCCGCGAGCGCCAGACCACCTAGAGCTCGCAGCCGCCGCTCCGAGAGGCCCCGACGGGGCGTTCGCACGCCGTCGATAGGGATGTGGGCAGCCGCGCCCCGGAGGCGGTCGCGTCCAGTAGCGTTCACGACGATGACCACGACCGGGCACCGCCGCCGCGGGGAGCCGGGCGCGAGCGCGTCCGAGCCGGCCCCCCGCGACGGCGGGCCGAGCTGCGACGTCGTGCTGCTGCGGCCGGGGGCCCGTCTCCCGGAGCGCCAGAGCGCGCTCGCGTCCGGATACGACCTGCACGCCTGCCTCGACGGCGGCTCGCTCAGGCTCCGGCAGTCGCCCACCCTGGTCCCCACCGGTCTCGCCATCGCCGCTCCCCCCGGCGTCGACGTCCAGGTGCGTCCCCGCTCCGGCCTCTCGCTGCTCGGCGTGATGACGACCCTCGGGACGCTCGATGCGGACTACCGGGGCGAGCTCTTCGTGACCATGTACTGCCTCCCCGGCGCCGAGGGCCATGTGCTCAGGGACGGCGATCGCATCGCGCAGCTCGTGGCCTCCCGGCTGGAGCCCGTCCGGTGGACGGTCGTCCCCGGCCTCGACGCGACGGACCGGGGCGCGGGCGGACACGGCTCGACGGGCCGCTAGGCCGGCCGGGCGCCGGCCCCGTTCCCTCTCGCGCACCCGAGCCGCCGCGCGCGGGACCGGGGCGCGGAGCGGGTCGATACGGGTCTCAGGAGAGAGCGAGAGCGGGCCCTAGCGGGCCCGCTCTCTGACCAAACATCTGCCGCGCGGCGGGGGTAGTTGGGTGGGGCAGATGCTGGTTTC
>VYDC01000012.1:5082-6836 GCA_009843585.1 Chloroflexota bacterium
GCGCACCGCGCATCACGCGGCGGCCGAGGCCTCCTCCTCCTCCCCCGGCATGAAGACGTAGTGGTAGATGAGCGCGCCCGCTGCGGCTCCGATCAGCGGGCCTATCCAGTAGACGAGGTGGCTGTCCCACGAGAGCTGCGCCAGCGCCGGACCGAACGCCCGCGCCGGGTTCATCGCCGCACCGGTCAGCGGCCCGCCGAAGAGGATGTCGAGCGTGATCGTGAGCCCGATCGCGAAGCCGCCGACCTTCGGCCCGCGGCCGTCTATGGCCGTCCCGAAGACGACGAGCATCAGGATGAGCGTCATCACCGCCTCGAGCCCGACCCCCTGCGCGAAGCTCGTCGCCGGGCCGAGCGCGGGAACGCCGAGGTTGACCGCCTCGCGCTGCGCCTCGGGGAAGAGCAGCAGCAGCCCCCAGGCGGCGACGATCGCGCCCGCGAGCTGGGAGAGGACGAAGCTCGCCGTCGTGAGCGTGTCGAGCCGGCGCGTCACCCAGAGGCCGACGGTGAGCGCCGGGTTGAAGAGCCCCCCGGAGATGTGGCCGAGAGTCGAGACCATCACGGCGATCGCGAGGCCGTGGGCGAGCGCGATCACCACCACGCCGGCGGCGTTGCCGGCGAAGAGGATGATCGAGCCGGCGCCCGCGAAGATGAGGACGAACGCGCCGATGAACTCGGCGGCGAGCTGGCGCATGTCCAGACCGGCAAGCGGGCCCATCGAGCTCACCCCCGCGCAAGCGACGCCCGGGAGGGCCGGGCTGTCGCACCGGGATACAAGCACGGATCCGCGAAGAAGTCAACACACATTGACAATTCCGCCCGCTCCGCCGTGAGGACGCGCGCCGCAGGCCGGCGGCGGGTGCGCCCTCCCCGCGCGCCCCGCGGCTCCCGCTAGCCGCCCTCGCGCGGCGTCCCGCGGGCCGGGTAGCTCGCCAGCGCCACCGCGGCCGCTGCGAGGAGGAAGAGCAGCGCGAAGAGCGCGAAGGGGGCGGCGTAGGAGCCGGTGCGGTCGAACCAGAGACCGGCGACGAACGGTCCGGCGGCGTTCATGGCGAGCTGGACCGGCTGGAACGCGCCGCGGATGAGTCCGAGCGAGCGCCGACCGAAGTAGTCGGCGTAGATGGCCTGTACGAGCGTGAAGTTGGATCCGAAGAAGAAGCCGTAGATGACCGCGTAGGTCAGCGCCCCCGCCAGGCTCTTCACGTCGAGCAGGAGCAGCATGCCGCCGGCCATCCCGACCAGGGAGAGCGCCATCGTCCACCGCATGCGCAGCCGCTGCGACAGCAGACCGCCGAGGAGCCCTCCCAGCGCGCCGATCGCCGAGAAGACGGTGACCACGAACGCCGCCTGGGTGCGCGAGAGACCCTGATCCTCCAGATAGGGGATCTGGTGGAAGTTCACCGATCCCTGGGCGAACATCGCGAAGGCGAGAGCCATCCCGATCAGCCAGAAGGCGCGGGTCCGGAGGGCCTGCCTCAGGTCGTAGTCGAGTGCGAGGTCGACCTCCGGCGCAGCGGCGGCGCGCCCGTCGCCGCCCCGGGGCCCGGCGTCGCCGTCGGGGCGCAGCCCCATGTCCTCCGGCCGGCGCCGGATCAGGAGCAGCGAGGGGAGGACGCCTATCGCGGCGGCGACGCCGGCGAGGGCGAGCCACCCGACGCGCCAGGAACCGGTGGCGGCGATGACGACCGCGACCAGAAGCGGCAGCACCGCCATCCCGGCGCGGGAGCCCGCCGCGACCAGCCCGACGGCCAGCCC